>JACRAO010000077.1 GCA_016213345.1 Bdellovibrio sp.
TCTCAGATAGTTTTAATGAACATACTGGCAAAATACACAATTTTTGTTTAATGCATTTCTGATAAGTTTGAGAAACAGCTTTGCCCTGATGCGTCTTTTCTTGAAGCCTAGCTAGACTAAAAAGAACAACTTCGCTATTTTTTGATTTTCTGTAAAGATCAAAATATTTTATATATATTCTTTCAGCTTCTTGAAAATTATCCAAACCATCATAGATTTTTGCTGCTGTTTCTAAAGCTTCTGGATCTTGTGTGTGAGTGCCAAGCCATTCGAATAGTCTGGCTGTTTCAGAAAACTTTCCTGATATAAATAATGAAGTTGCTGCACTTCTGATATATTGTATATTTTGTTTATTATGTAAAAAATGTTTTAATAGCACTTGTGAAACTCTAAAAACACCATCATAATCCACACTTTTTAAATACGAAAAAAGTGCATTTTGATAAGCTTTTTCTTGAGCAGCATCACCTTTTTTTGTGCTATTTTCAGCAAAAGCCTCATATGCTTTAGCTGCTGACAAAAAATCTTTTTGTTTTTCATACTTGGCAATTTGACTAACTTTAAAGCGTGTTTGTTCAGAAGCTAAGAGCTGTTTTAATTTTCCACCGCCTTGCACTTGATCAGTTTTCAGCAACTCAGCGGTTTGTTCTAAAATACGCATAGCATCTTGTAATTCCTTACCTGCTCCTGATGTTTCAAGTGCTTCGTTAGAAATTTTTGATGTTCTATCAGATAAAAGCTGAACCCAGAGCCTAGCCGCAATCACTGCCTGATGACTTGAAGGCCATAGTTCTAAAATTTTTCGTATTCTTTTGATTGCATCAGTTTGTGAAGAAGAATAAGCAGCTAAAATCTGTGCTGAACGCAAAGCAACTTCTCGTCCTTCTGGTAAGCCTTCTAGATTGTCTTTAAGAGCATCAGCAGTTGCAATAAATTCCTTCTCCAAGCTTGATGGTTCTGTAGAAGTTCTTGGCACATTTGATTGTAGTTGTTTCTTGATGGTTTCGTGAAGACTAGAAATTTTTAAAACAGCAGCTTCTTTCATGTAACGCGCATCACCTAAATCAATCACGGACTGATACAAATCACTTGCTTCTTTAGATTTTCCCAATTCGCGCTTAATCTCAGCAAGGTACATTTTGATTTCTGATATTTCCTTGCGGGGATCTTCTTTGACTAAAAATATATTTATATAATGCGTATAAAATAATTCAGCTATGTTTAAAGCTTGTTTTTCAGATCTTTTTCTATAGATTTCATGATTTTCAGTTGCGGTTCTTCGTAGCATTGCTCGTAAATTTTGCAATGACTGCAACACTTCGGCGTCACCTTTCCAAAGTAATGGACCACGCTCTACTCTTTTAATAACTTCAGAATATTTACCACGTCTCAAATCTAGATCGACTAGTTTTACTAAAACTCTAAACTTAGTTGTTTCGTCGGTAGCAGCTTGTTGTAAAATTTCGTACACTTGAACAGCCTTTGGCAACTCTACACTGCTCTCGTAATGTTTACCTAGAGTCTCTAATGAATTTATATAAAAAGCTTTATCACCTGCAACTTTTTCGAAATAACTAACAGCTTCTGGTGCTGATGTTGTTTCAGTCATAAACAAAGCCATTGCGCGTAGGGCTTCTTCTTTGAGACTCAAAAATTTTTCACCACCGTCAATTGATTCTGAAATTGCTTGTTTTAAAATATGAACCGCTCTAGCAAATTGTTTTGTCCGATAATAGCACCAAGAAAGTCGATACAAAACCCTTGGATAATGATCACCTAGCTCTTGTTTTTTTTGGGCAATACTTTCTAGATGTACAATAGCTTTTCTAAACTGATTTTGCTTAAATTCGATTTCACCCAATTCCCGACGGGCTTCGATTATATACGCACTTGTCGGGTAATACCTAACCAATGCGTCATAATATTTTACACTTTCTTTTTTCTGATCCAATTCATTGTAATAAAGACCCAATAAATAATAAACCTGATCCAATCTCTGGTAAGGTATTTTTAATTTCAAAATATCCAGACAAGCTTGAATACCTTTTGATAGGTATGGTTTAGAGTGTGAGCGATCAACGAAGGGATCACTCATTGATTGTGTAAGTCTTTTTTCGTGCGCCCGGCCCTCTAAAAGAAAAGTACTTCGGTAGGCTTCAAGATACAACTCCGCTACTCTAATATAAAGATCTGCTCTACGGTTTGCTGGAGCTCTCATACCTAGCACAATACGAAGTTGTGTGAGTTCTTGTTCTCTAAGTTTTTGAATTTTAGCTTCTTCTTCTGTAATAACAGAGTTTAACTCCATCAAAGAATAAGGCATAGCAGAGTAGAGATCATGTAAAAATACGGCAGTAAAAAAAACATAGAACAAAAAAAATTTCTTAAGATTTTCCACACTCAGACTCCAAACCAAAAACATAATCACCTAGTTCATCTAACCAAAATTCACCATTAAAAGACCAATAATATTGATCATCTCTACGCGAAGGTATAATATTACCTCGACTTCTTTCTGTTACAGACGGTTTTTTGAATATAAGCTTATGCTTTGCACGGCTTAACATTTCTAGCTTAATAAAAGCTATTTTGTCGAAATCAGAAATTAAACTTGTATGATAATCTATTAAGCTATTTTTAACAAAAACTCCGCCAATTAATTGCAATGATCTTATTCTCCAATTTAAAACTAGGTTTAAAAATCCAGTAAACCCATACCCTGGCTCCTGCGAAACACCTGTTTGCATCTGAGAAAACTGCTGAATCACAACTTTTTCTTGCTGTATTTGTCTCTCTGCGTCAATTAGATTTTGGAAATAAGGGCCACGAACAAAACGATTTATTAGCTGATTAAAAGCATTTTTTGTATAAAGAGAATCCCGAAAAGCAGATTTGCCCAATTGATAGAACTCACCTAAATTATTCGAATTACTTTCGACATATCTTTTGATCTCTTCGCCCAATGTAGAATATTTTGTATGAAATTCATTAATTACTTCATTTGCATCGCCATAGAGGCAAAGCGCCAAATAAGCCTGAGCCCTTAGAACATCTGCTTCTGAATTAAAAACAAATGACAAAAGAGGGCTTTTGTACGAAGCTAACTTGCCCAGAGTTCTATTGTATTCTTCTTTACCAAACGAGTTCCAAGCTTCTTCAAACAGAATATCTGGCCAAACCATGCTTTTCTTGTTTATTTGCTCATAGGTCTGATCTGCTTTTATAAAATTACCCATTTGGTAATATGTGCGCGCCCGGCCAGCAAGACATCGACCTTGCAAATCTTCTGCCTCATAAAGTCGAAATCTATCGCGTCTAAGTTCTCCCACCTGGTCTTCAAATTTTTCTCTTATGCGATCAACATAAAATTTTGCTTTCTCAGAGCATTCATCGAAATCTAGCAATGCTTCATTATTTTTTCCCAGCATGGCATATGCAGTGCCACGGAGTTGTAGAGCAAACGGCCACAAAGGGCTTTCTTTGCTCATTCCATGAATATAACCAATAGAATAATCTTCTTTGCCTTTAAGTAATGTGTCTTTGGCAAGCGCATATAAATATGCGCCCCGGTTTAAGTAATCGTAATCTTCGTATGCAGTGTGTTTAATTAAATACTTTCTAAATAAATCAGCTCCGACCCTGATCATTAGATCCTGCGTATATGTTAGAACTTTTCTTTTAACAGCGGTATCTCCAGTCTGAAGACTTCGGATAAAAAAATAAGAAGCTGAATGATAAAGCCCTGCCCGCACTAAAGATGCAGTGATCCACGCATAAGAAATAGGTTTAAGCTGCGAATCTTCTTCGCCTGCTGCAAATGCGTAGCGCGCAGCCTTAAAATAATGCCCTGCCTGAAAAAAACTTTGTGCGTCATTCAATATCTGCATAGATTGGCTCGATGCGCAAAGATTAGGTTGTAAGGCTAAAAAGCCCGCACAACAAATCGCTAAATCCTTAAGCCAAAGCCAAATCCGAAACTTAAATTTGAAAACCACGTATTATCTCCTGAATTTCCAAAGCTGGGGGCTCGATAAAACGCACTTGTGAAATCAATACGAAAAGACAAGCTTTTAGTTAAATAATATTGATGCCCAGTGCCTAAGAAGAAAGAAAAAAAATCCTGATTTTGAAAACTAGAGCTACCTGCAGTACTAGTCCGTGTATCTAAAGCTGTGTGTATTCCCCCTGCCCCACCAGAAAAATACCAATCAAAATACAAAATTTGGTTAAAAACATTGAGTTTAGCATACCAGGGGACATAGTGCAAAAGAAGCCCAAATTGCGCACGAATCTCTCTCACAACAGGAAATGCTGTTGGTGCTGATACTTTCAGATTTTCAAACGTATTATTTTCTTGATTTGAAAATAGTGTATAAAAAACTTCTATCCCCCAAATATCTTTTGGATAATATGCAAAAGCACCAGTGAAATCAAAAGTTTTACGATAGGCATTAGAAATTCCAGGCCCTCCCATAATACTTAAAAATGGGCGGTCACTTTTCAAATATTTTCTATTTTGTAAAACAGATATTTTTTTATCAGGATCAAGCCAATTAAAACTAAACTCTTCTTCTTGTGCATTTGCCCAGGAAATTGCTAATAGCGTGAACCAAAGACAAACCAGGATTAAAATCAATACTTGCCAAATTCTGTGCGTTTTCATTATCATAGGCCTTAGATTAATTTTACTCACGAGTCTAAAATTAATCTAGTATTTTATATAAACACTGAACTCAAAAGAAATATTCATTTTTAATTTGTCAATAATTTGACTCTAAAAATGATTAAATGCAAACTAAACTAGCGACGCCTGGTTCAAACAGGTTTAAATTTCTATAGTTACTTTATATCCGCTTTATCTGCAGCCTTGTCCTTAATGCTGGGTTCAGTAACATTACCATTCTGATCTTTGCCCCACCGTAACTTTCGTTGCAAATTAATTCCGTTCTCTTGGTGGATAATGAACTCTTCTGGGTGCGCCACGATGTTTTTTAAGTTCCCAGTAAGTTTCACCGTTTTCTTCTATTTTTAAAAGCACTCTCTCTTCTGGGTATTTTCCATTTAAAACGTCTTGTATGTCCTTTTGTACATGTTGTGAATCAATGTGATAAGTGTGCCCAATCACACTGTGATTTACATCAGAGACATCAATTAAAACAACTCCTTCTCTTAATTCTGGTTTCTTAATATGTATATCTCCAAGTCTTGGTTGACCGTGAATTGACGAAGAAGTTAAAAGCGCAGAATCATTGTATGCCGCATAAATAGTAATCTGATCTGTCATAGGAGTAATAAAAAATTCAACCTCACTAAATGTATCCATATTTACATCTGGTGCTATCATAATCCATTGTCCAAATGTAATTGGCTTTTCTACATAAGCATTCACTCTAGCAAAACGCTCCAGCACTTCTAAGACTAAACGATTTCCCATGCTATGAGAAATTAGATGTATTTTAGTTGCTTTTGTTTGTGTAAACATGGCTTTTAAAAAAAGTTCAAATGACATCCTACTAGCTTCTACCATGGTTTCGTCTTGAGAATAAAAGCCAGCTTTGCCATGAGATGGCCAACTAAATACAACAGGGATCAAATCCGAATCTATATTTTTTGAGATGATACCAGCCGTTTCTACAGCGGTTTCAAAAGTATTATCAAATCCATGGACAAATATAAAAAATGATTTTTTTTGGGTGTTTTCTAATGCTAAATTTAGTTCAGAAAAAAAACTATTCTCTCCCATAAATAGTGGACTAGGTAATTGCTTGCCGTCATCCCATTTATTGTTTTCTCTATCAAATTTTGGTTTTCTTATTTCTTGAGCAAGCATTTTATTGATGGAGCTAAGTTGAAATTCCCATGTGCCAAGTTGCAGGTTTTCTTGCTTTTCGAGTGTGGCTGGATTTCTGTTAGTTCCAAAAAATACTTTTTGAGAAAAAGCATATTGTGATGAAAGAAAAACTAAAATAGATAATAAAGCTCCCCGTAGTTTCATTGCTCAAGTCCTCCAAACTGTTTTGTTTTGCCATTTGAAAATTATTGTAAAAAACGAAGACCAATTTCAAACAGCAAAATATATCTGTTTGATACTGGAGTAACCAATTTTTTGGCTCAAAATTCTAAAATCAGCTCTTATGGTTAATTTTATTGATGATTTTACATATATTTATATGGTATAATCACTTTGTGAGCGTAACAGTAGTCTCCGGTAAATTCGAGTGGCACCAAGAAAAGGAACAACAGAATTTTAGAAATCATAATTGTGATTTTCAAACTGCAATTAGAGTTTTTGCTGATCCAAACCGTGTGGTTGCACATGATGAAAAACATAGTATCGCAGAACCTAGATTTTTTTGTTTTGGAATGGTAGACGGCAAAATCCTAACTGTAAGATTTACACAAAGAAAGGATCGAATACGAATTATTGGAGCTGCATATTGGAGAAAAGGGAGAGACATTTATGCCAAAAAAAATAAAAAATAATGACATTCCAATTGGTAAAATAACTATTGTAGAAGATTTCTTGCCGCCTCCAGAAATACTTTTTCCTAAAGACGAAAAGAAAAAAATCACCCTTGAAATAGATGTACAAACAATTTCTTTTTTTAGAGAGAAAGCAAAATGGGCCGGCACGAAGTATCAAAAAATGATGCGAGAAGTTCTAAAAGGCTATGCTAAAAAATATGCATAGCCAACAGACATAACTCGTAGAGTTATAATGAGTAACATAGTTTAGTTATTTTTGGATAGACCCTAAGCAATCACTTATCAATAATTAGGCATTTACTTTTTAGCTCGCAATAATCACAATGTGAACCAATTTTGGACCCACTTTTGCCATTTATGATCTCATTGGCTATCTTACTTAATGCGGTGCTTAATGCTGATTCACTTGCTGGCATCAAAACCTCTTCTACTCCTTGAGGGAAAATCTGAATAATATATGCTTTAGTGTTTTCACGCGCACTAGGCTCCAACACCTCTAGCACCTCTCGATAAAGAGAAAGTTGAGTGCCATATTCTAAAATCAGCTCTTGCTGTGATCTTAATCGTCTTAAAACTTTGAAATCAATAATTGTAAACCCATCATTTTGTAAAATAAGACGGTCAATAGACCCGACTAACACGTCATCACATGCGGGATAAATAGGAACCTCAAAACTTAACTCTGTCCAAACCCGCCTCTTGTCTGTAGTAGGTCGCATCCAAGGAGAATTCTGCGCCCATTCTATTAACATTTTTGCATTAAAAAACTTAGACCCTACTTGTTTCTCTATTTCATAAAACGAATCATAATCACCTTGCTCTAAAATTTCATGAACCCTAGTGCCTAGCTTTGTAGAACTAATCGCTTCATCCAAAATTCGCTTTTTAAAATCATTAACTTTTTTATCTAAATTTTCTGCTTCCAAACCTGGCCTAATATAAGTCCACTCATAAGCCCTCTGACAACGAGAAAGTAAATTCCACTCTGTTACACTATGACGCGTACGCTTGAATGCTGGTTTTGTTACACTTATTTTAAAATCAACTTTTGCCGATGAAAAACTAACCTGTGTATTCTCCTCACTTTGTACACTTTGAAATTCAGTCTTGCCATCCCAATTAAACTGGGCTTCCTCAATCCATCCCTTCCAATAATCTCTAGCGTAAACATCAATTGTGTTTTTTTGTGATGTAATAGTTTCATCATCTTTGGGAAAGACTAAAACAAGTTTTTCTTTGGCTCGCGTAAGCGCCACATAAAAAAGACGCATACTTTCTGCTAGACTTTTTTCTCTTTCAGCATCTTTCCAAATCATTTCTTCTTCGTCACTCTGTAAACGATCTCCATGCTCATCTCTTTTTGCTAAATACACACCTCGCTTTCTATCCCAATATAAAAGTGGAGCAGATGCTGCTTTCT
The DNA here is from genome assembly GCA_016213345.1 of Bdellovibrio sp. Taxonomy (GTDB): domain Bacteria; phylum Bdellovibrionota; class UBA1018; order UBA1018; family UBA1018; genus JACRAO01. The sequence goes on from JACRAO010000077.1 coordinate 7,907, forward strand.
GGGGCTTAGCTGCAAAATCCACTAAAATAACTTGCTTAAACTCCAAACCCTTAGCTCCATGAATTGTGAGTACTTGCAATTGCCCCTCAGTCTTGGGCGGTGGCACCTCCAACTCGCGCTCATGAGTTTTTAACAAACAAGTTAACTCTTCGATTATTTCATGAAAATCCTTACCCCTTAATGACAACTCTTCAACACGATGCCACAGTCCAAAAATCGAAGCTGCCATGGCTTCTTCTATCCCAAACTCATTAGGAGAAGAAAAATTCAATAATGCCAATAAAAGCTCACCAGGTCGCATACTCTGATTGCGATACTGATTTAAATATATCGCCAACGGGTGATCGGATTCAAAAAATGGCTTTTGAAAACTCTTATCTTCCCTAACCCATTTATCTAAAATCTCATCCGAAACCCCTACCCATGGTGCTCTCAAAAAAACAGCACCCGATAAAGAATTAAATGGCATGTCCCACCAGCGCAAAAATGAAACCAGTTCCCTAACTCTTGGGTCTTCCCAAAACAAGCCACCACTCCAAATTGCAAGCGGAATTCCTTCTTGGTGTAAACCGTGAAGCCATTTAGCATTACTTCCTCGGATTTTTCTAAGCAGCAATGCCATGTCATCAAGCTTTGCGCCGTGAGATACTTGTACTTTTAGCCATAGTGCTAATTCTTTTGGTGACTGAACTACTAATTTTTTTACACATGCATTTTTTTCTTCTGTATGAACTGTTGCACAAAGAGGATCATATTTCAGACCTTGTGCATGAAAAGCCTTTTGACAACTTGAGTTGATTAACTCTAAAATTTCTGATTGACTTCTAAAGTTATTGCTCAATGTAAGTTGTAATGGCAGTTTTTGACAATACTCCTCAAACACACTGACATCAGCATCTCTAAATCGATAAATTGATTGTTTAGGATCACCAACAACACATAAGTTTGATAACCAAGGTTTTGCTATTTTCCAAATAAGCTCGGCTTGCGTTGGATTTGTGTCTTGAAATTCGTCTACTAAAATAAAATCAAATCTGCTTTGGTAGGATTTCCGTATTTTTTCGTCTTTTAAAACATCGTGCGCTTTGATTTCTAAATCATAAAAATCAAGCACTCCCATGCGGTTTTTTGTTTTTTGATAGCGACTAATGCAATACTTAGCCAAGACATCCAAATGCTTGTTAGCAGGGTTATTATTTGTATTAAAAAATTCAAAAACACCAAAACATTGCAATTCTCTAACGCGTGTCAAAAGTCCAAATAAACTCTCCGTACTTTCTAATTCCATAAAAAAATCTAAAGCACGCTCCACTATTGTAGGTAAATTTAGATCCCAAAACAAAGATCTAAAGCTCTCGTCCCATAATGTTTTTGACTCAAAAGCACTTAATATTTGTTCCGTGCCATTAAGCCCTACACTCATTGGATACTCTTTCAATATTGCTCCACAAAATCCATGAATAGTCATAATCCAATGCTCATCTCTGCTGCTTGTAGCATTCTGCAAGAGATTGAAAATAAGTTTTTCCTCTAAATCTTTGGCTGATTTTTCAGTAAAACTGACTGCCAATATTTTTGCATTTGTATTTTTATTTAACAAAGCAATACACTTAGACACCAAGGTTGTAGTTTTTCCTGTACCAGCTCCTGCTAAAACAGCGCAACCTCCACTAGATTCTATAATTTCAATTTGCTCATGTGTGAACTCTTTCATCAAATATTCCCGTCCTTTTGCATTCTTCTCACTCCACACAGATCACTAAAAGCACAAACACGACACTCATTTTCTTTTTTTGGATTGAGTTCAAAAACCCCTTGAGCATAATTGTTAGCATGAAATTCGATTTGTTTCTGAGCCTTTGACCAAATCACATCAGGATCACTTGTAAAAATATTTAGCTGTGATCTCAAGTTAGTAAAACTAAATGCTTCTTTGCCATTATAAGCCTGAAAAAAAACACCTTTGTTTCTTTGATGATGCCGGTTTAGCTCAACAAACTGAACACCAGCTACATTTTTTTTTAATAAATTTTTTAATGCAACCGCATAAAATGGAAGTTGCAAACGATATCCGTCTAAAATCATATCCTGCCCTGTGGGTAGCATCGATGTAGTTTTGTAATCTATAATGAATAATCCGTGCTGGTTTTCGTCAATACGATCTGGCACACCAGTGATCACAAAGTTTGGATGTTCTAGTCTTAGCTCTGGACCTTCGAGACTATATGTTTTTGCCTGTGAGTTTTTGCGATACTTTTTTTCATGTTCATAAAATTCACACAAGATTTTAAAATATTTTTTCTTTACTTTTTCATAAATAACTGGATTAAACCACATACCTCTTGGAGATTCTAAAACCCAGGCCCGATCCAGATAAGACTTCAGAACTTCTGAAATATCAGTGGGAGTTTCAGTAAAAATGCTATCACCTCTTTCTTCGATCAAAAGTTTAACAGTGAGATGTAAAATCCGACCTTTTGTTTCTCCCCATGGTTCCTCACGAGGAGATCTCAAATCCCGCATTTTCCATCTCGATGCACCTAGGGCCATAAACGCACAACGAGAGTAATAATCTAGAGCTGAGGCAGATATTGCAACAGGAGACAATTCGCCTATTGGCTTTAACGTAAACGAACTCTGGGGCGCTTTAGTCATTTTTTGATAACTGTCAATAAATAGCGGGAACGCTCCTTTTTCTTTTGGCAAGTTCTGACTCGCAAGTGTCTCAGTGTTTAATAATCCTAACTCTAATAAAAACAGTTTCAAAGACTCCCGCTCTCTGCCATCCCAATCATACTTGGCATCTAAAAATATACTTTCCTTTGATAACGCCATGGCAGACAAAATAGATTGTTTCATTTCTTGTCTTTGAGTCTTTGATGACAAAGCGGAAAACTCTAAAGAAAGTTGATTTCTTTCATTTTCTGAAAACCAAAAATCTCCTGTTTGCAGACCTTTAAAGTATTGAGGTGGTACTCCAAAAAACCATGTTTTTTCATATTTTCTAAAAGAAACCTGCCCCAATCTATGAATAAAAACACCTGTTGTAGGCTTTATATCTTCTGCTAGAGGGGGGTGCTGCCTCAGCCGTTCGTTAATACAAGTATACCAATAAAGACTTTTTGCCTTTTTAGCCTTTAAGCCGATAAGCTTTAAATCTTGTAATAACTCATCCCATATGCTTTCAAAAAAATCATAAGTTTTTGAGTCAAAGCGTTTATTAGACAAATAATCTAAATGGCTAAAAGCTATCTCTGAGCAGCTTTTTTTACCGGAAAACTGATTATGAATACTTAATAAAAATGAGTAAAGATTATCTAATTTTCCACCTGCGTAATACTTAAGTCCTTTTTTAATTCCTCTGGAATTGATTTCATTTAGAATCTCGAAAGTATATAATTCAGGATATTCTTTACAATAAGAAAACACTGTTTCTCTATCAAATTGACTTGCAATGAGTCTAAAAGGCAAAAGAGCTTTTTTAATGCTTTCACTAGTTTTTAAAATCATAGGATTTCTTGAATCTATGACTGGAACTTTGTTTCTCTCCAGACCACGCAGCATACTTATTCTGATTGCAGGCACATCTGGGATAAAAATTGCTTGATTTGAAAGTTCACTTGTATCTGAAGCTAACTTTTGAGCCAAAAACTCAGCAGAGTCATCTAGTGTATGGAAACGCTCCCAATCCCAACACAAGGACATAGCAGTATTAATTTTTATTTTATATATTTTTACTCGTTTTTCTAAAAGTCGCCAAAATTCTTGTTCTAAACTTTCGTGTGAGTTAAGTGAAAAAAGATAAATAGCTTTAGGAAATAAAAAATCATCAAAGCAATGGTCATCTAATTTTAACACTACTTCTTTTAATAAAGTCAACGGATCCCATAAACTCATAGCACTAAGCCAGGCTTCGTAAGCTAAGGCAAGCAACTGCATCTCTTTTCGGCATGGGTTTTGTACAGAATAAGTCGATAATCGTTGTTCAATAGCGTTTTCTTCTTCAGTGTGAGCAAAAACTTTTCTGCCGGCTTGCATAGCGGCATCCAATTTTTGAAAAAACTGTGGGTGTTTTTTTAAGGTCTTTAAATGAAAAAAATTTTCTGAAATTCTTTTTTGCGAAAACAAAGTACGCAATACTTCTTGCCTACTCCCTGATCCTAATACATAGTCTGACGAGATTTTTGATTTTCCATAGACATGAGTTAATAATAAAATGCACAGTTCTTCACGCGACAAAACAGCCCAGCTCACAAAACCGATACCTTGTTTTAGTAAAAATTCCTTAATTTCTTCGCGTGATAAAAATCCCTGTTCTATACAAATCCATATATATGGATTTAGGCCCTTAATATTTTTTTGAAATTCTAGATCATTAATAAGATCGTGAAAAGAAAAAAATTCCATAAGTAAAAGTATATACACTTTAGATTTTTTTTAACAAAGGGGCAATAGAGATTTTTGAAGTCTAAAAATCCTACTTCTTGTCTGATTTTCGGTCTAAATAATTATCCAGCATTCATATGGTACCAGTATCAAAACGTTGCATATCCATACGACAAAGCAATTACTTCATCTGCAGTACACTTGACAAACTCTCTAATCTCGGAGCAATTTTTACACAAACAATGCCTTTGGTCGAAGCTGGAGAGAAGTAGCTAAGACCTTAAAACCCATTAGTCACTAACCACGCCCTAAAAAATGGATTAAAAAATTTGTATTCTCCTTGGTCATGAAGAAGAAATCTCCTTTGAAGCATTCGCTGAAGTGCTTTTTTCATAGATGCAGGAGCCACACCACCAGCACTTTTTAATAACTCCTGAGAAAGAACTTTTTTGCCCCCGTGCCTGGCAATAGCGTCTAAACACTTTAATTGAAACGTAGTGAGTTCACTTAAAATGATCTCATAGGATTGAGCCTCTCGTGCAAAAATGAGATTTAATGCTTTGTCAAATGTTTTATGAGATAAGGTCTCTTGATAAGCACTCACAGACCACAAAGCCTCACAAAACTGTTGAATATCTCCAGATATATTTCTGCAAATAGTGAATATTTTTTTTAGTAATTCATCATTTATTGTTTTTTTTTCAATTTGAAATTTTTCTAGAATGAAAACAGAAAACTCTTCGTAAGGAATAGGACCCACAACCATCGGGAGGGCAGACTTTAAAAGAGGGGAACCGGCATCAGTGAATATCTGATCTATTTTTTTTCTAATACTGCCAGAAAATAGGTAGGGAATGTTTTTTTGGTATTGAATCTGTCCTCTCAAAATAGCGAGCACTTCATTAGCGTTTTTGAGATTGCCAATATCCTGAAACTCATGCATAACAACTACGATTTTCTTAGTTTTACTCTTCATTTCAATCAAAGAAAGTATTGCTTGTAGCGATTCTGGTTTTAGTTCAGAACCAACATCAATGCTGAAAGTGGGTAAACCAGAAATGGGATCAACAGATAAAACTGGCTTAAGGTGTATAAGTGTTTTGAATATCTTTTCAACAAATCCACTCTGTGTTTCCATCTTATACTCAATGCCTGAAAAAGTTAGAAAAAAACTTCTTGCAATCTGGGCTGTCATATTATCTGGCTTCTTCTTGCATTGTGATTGCACTATTTCCAAAAACTATTGCAGTTCTCAGTATTTTACTTTTAGCATTTGGTGATCCTATTGCCTCTTTGTTTGGAAATCTTTTTGGAAAACTAAGTATTCAATTTAAAAATGGGAAAACTCTAATCGGCTCTCTTGCTGGCATTTGTATTTGTAGTGTTGTTAGTTACATTTTCCTAGATCTCACAATGGAACTACCAAAACATGCGCTTTTTCAGTTGTCGTTATTTGCAGGTTTAGCTGGAGGACTATCAGAACTTTTACCCTTTAAAATCGACGATAACTTTTCTGTGCCGGTTATTTCTGGATTTGTTATTTGGTTTTGTTTCCTGCTGTATATCTAAAAGGGGGGGTGCTTTTCTTCTAGCTCTGCCAATTGCTCAAATTAAAACATCACTTTGGTGCTGTTGGGTTCATCTCAATATCTAACATCACACCATATGCTAACGATCTATTTGTGATATCTATACCATCAAGTTGACCTTGTTTTATTAAATAATCTAGAAGAACAACACCATAGATTAATTTATCAAAGTCCTTTGTAGTCTTTTTTGCTTCAAAAACCTCTGAGGACAAGGTTTTTAATTTTTCAGTAGCATAGCTTAGATTGATGGCTGTAAGCTTTCTATTATCAATATCTCCTCCTGTTTCTTTGACAAAATTTGCTACCATGGTAGCAGTACTGTCAATAGTCATTAGATGAACCCCTGACAAAAGATTGGACAAACCTTTTTAACCCCTGATATAATCTGGACACCGAAATCACAGAGATTGTGTTAGGAGAAAGCAATGGTAAATGGATTAGGAAAAGGCAATAGGTATGATGCTGAGCTTAAGGCTCAAGTCATAAAAGAGGTTAAAGAAACAA
>JACRAO010000078.1 GCA_016213345.1 Bdellovibrio sp.
AGTGGATTAAAAAAATCAAAAATAAAAGTAAGTCTTTTTGTAGAGCCCAATCTCGAAATGGTTAGATTAAGTCAAGCATTAGGAGTTGATGCTATCGAAATCCATACAGGTCGATTTGCAATTGCAACTCAGCAGAAGCAACCCACAATACAAAAAGAATTATGTAAAATAGAAAAAGCAACAACTAAGGCACTTGAGCTTGGTCTTAAAATACATGCCGGACATGGGTTAGATTATGAAAACATCAGGCTTTTAGTTGATTTTAAGTCTGTTTTTAAGTCTATAGAAGAGTATAATATTGGGCATTCTATTGTTTGTCGTGCGACTATGGTAGGTTTAGAAAGTGCTGTAAGAGAAATGTTGTCTTTAATCCAATCACCATAAATGGTGATATAATACAACAAAGGAATTAATTTATGGCGTTTTTAACTGGTATTCGGATTTGTTCTAGTCAAGAAATGCGTGAAATCGATCAGATTGCAGAGCGAGAATATAATATTGACACACAAATTTTGATGGAAAACGCAGGCAAATCCTTTCTACAAGTGCTTTTAGATAAGTACCCACATGCCGGGCGGACAACTGAGATTTTGATATTTGCGGGAAAAGGTAATAACGCAGGAGATTCTTTTACGCTAGCAAGACATCTGCTTTGCTTAGAAAGAAGGGTCAGAATATTTCATTTAAATCCATCAAATAAGTATGTAGGGGTTACACAGAAAAACTTTGAAATTCTTAAGCATATGAGAGCCAAACTAACATTTATAGAAACAATTTCTGATCTAGAATCTTTTTTTAAAAGCTCAATAGGACCGTTTACTATAGTGGATGGTATTTTAGGTACAGGACTAAAAGGTAATGTGGATGGTATCTTTTATGATGTAATCGAAATGATTAACAAACAAAAATACAATGAAGTAGTATCAATCGATATCCCATCAGGAGTAAATGGTGATACAGGCCAAATCCATGGAACTTCGATTTTAGCTACTTTGACCATTTCATTGGGCTTTCCTAAATTAGGTCATTTCTTACCGCCAGGCGCAGCGCGGCGTGGTGACTTAGTGAATGTTGATATTTCCTTGCCGCCAAAGTTTCGCAAAGAAGGAGACCAGTTTTTACTTACCAAAGCACCGTTGAGTGTTTTAATTAAGGAAAGAGATCGTTACGGGCATAAAAATTCGTTTGGTCATACATTACTAATTGGCGGGAGTGCTGGAAGACTGGGGGCCATAGCAATGGCAGCGCAGGCTTGCCACCGTATGGGCACTGGTCTTGTCACGGTCGCAACATGGGAGGATTGTTTTCAAACTTTATTTACCAAACTCCCTGTCGAAACCATGTCCATTCCTATCAAAGTCACTGAGAACGAAATTGAGTTTTATAAGAGAAATTTGGATTTTTATACAAGTATTGTTGTTGGACCAGGCTTGGGTGTGTCTGACCAAGGCAAGCTTATTATCAGAGAACTGCTAAAGACTTATAGGGGTCCGATGGTGATTGATGCAGATGCCTTAAATATCATATCAGAATATAAACTTGATGAGTTTTTGCGTGATAGACAGCAGGGGACAACTGTACTCACACCACATCCTGGAGAGATGGCAAGGTTTTTAGGTATAACCAGAGAGGAAATACAGGCAAATCCTATTCAGGCAGTTAAGCAGGCTGTTTCGAAGGCACATGCTACTGTGGTATTAAAAGGCGCTGCTACTTTGATTGGTTCTCCAGAGGATAGATTGTATCTTAATCATTATCCCAACGATGGGATGGCAACAGCAGGCAGTGGAGATGTTTTAGCCGGTATGATTGGAGGGTTGCTTGGACAAAAAATGGATGTCTTTCAGGCAACACTTTTGGGTATTTTCTTACATAGTTTAGCTGGTGGGTTGGCTGCAAAAAATTTTGGTCATCGCAGCATGACAGCTCCGGATATTATTGATAATATAAGTCATGCCTTCAAAGAACTTAAGTCAACTTCAGAAACAGCTAGTTTTGTCGAATCATGCACCAAGCTGCACTAAATCTGATATAAAAAAAATTACTAAAAAACTTTCAAAAATTATTAAACTTGGCGACTGTGTTTTACTGGAGGGTTCATTAGGAGTTGGCAAGACTGAATTTGCTAAAAATCTTCTGAGTGCATTTGGTATTAAGAGATTTGCTTGTGGTAGTCCTACTTTTCCTATTATTAATGAGTATAATTATTTAAATAACAAAATAATTCATATCGATTTTTATCGTTTAAAAAATTATGGTGAAATAGAAGACATTGGTGTTCCATCTTATTTTTGGGATGAAAACGTCATTGTGATTTCAGAGTGGCTTAATCTTTTTCCTAAATTTGAGAGGCAGGTAATGAAAAAAGAAAACTCAAACATTTGGAAAGTGAAATTAGAATTTGATAAAAAATATCCTACAACAAAGCGCAAGGTGAGCATTTTTATGGGACATCACTAAACGATCCATCACCCACGCCAGAAATCTCCTCCTGAATAGTTCTAAATGATGGCAGTTTTACAATTGGAGGTATTGTGTGTGACAAAACCATACGGGTTTCTTGCATCTTAAAAAGTAAAAGTACTTGGACTTTGCAACGATACCAAGAACCACTGGCAAATTTGTGGGACAAAGCCCATGGCCATAAGTTACGTGGTAAAATAGATAAAAATCCTGAAGCTAGGAGAGTACAACCTTCGTTTTCCCATGATATATTTGGCTTGTGTACGTGCAGTAGAAAACCAGTGTTGCATTTTTTATCCGGAGCTTTTTCTATCCAAAGTAATGGCTTTTTTACTATTTGAGGAACCAAAAAACCAAATGCGAGATTTGGTGAAGTTCTAGGAATATAAATCGACAATGGTCGCTTTACAGTTACTATAGCACACACATCTGGAAACTGTTTTAGGTGACGGTTTACTTCAAAATAAGTTCCATTTGCTACCCAAGTTTCACCCCAAATGACACGCAAAAGAAAAACCATATTTACAACAAAAATTAATTTTATTACCAAAACCTCTGTTTTTGTAATCCAAGAAGGACAAGAAGGACCAGAAAGAAATGAACCCCAGCCTATCCATGCACACCATACACATAAAATTTCAAGTGGGATCATAAAACGGGGCTCTTTATGCGCTATCAGAACATGACCTAAAGCATACAAAAGTCCGCTTAAAGCCCATGGTGTCAATTGGTACAATCCTTGTATGAATCCATATAATACAAACGGAACTGCTATTATTGTTAATGGTAAAAAAATTCCACCCCAATGGCTCTGAAAATAATCCAGATACACTATAGCTGCACTTTGAGTACCAAAATTTTTTACAGCCAACCCGCTCCATACATTGTATTGCAAAAACATCCACAGGCTCTCCCAGGGGCGGCCATAATAAAACCAATCCGCAGCACCAAAAACTATAACGCCAACTCCAAGACCGATAAGAAATTTGCCAAAATTTAGCGGCTTAGATCGATGCCATAAAAACCTGAAGCACTCACACAAAAAGATCCCCAAAGTTAGTAAAAATGCAGGGTATTTAAACGCTCCAATCCCAATACTGACTACGCCAGCCCAGAAAAAGTGTTTTTTCGAAAGAAGTCCTAGTGCGACCCAGAAAGCCACGGTCGCTATATGTTCCTGGCTTGGCTTAATGGAAGCTAGAGCAAAGAAAGAAGGCAAAACTAAAAGTGCAAGAGCTGTGTGTTCGTATTTTTTTAAAACTGAAAACTCTGTTTGTTTGAAAAGTTCGAAAAAACCCCAAAGAATTCCAAAATCTAATAGGCCAGAAAAAACTTGCACAGAAAAAACACGAAGCCATATCCAATCTGGAGATAACCAATGAGAGATCCTAAGCGGTATAGTCAAAAGCAAGGGCCAAGAAAGATTGCGGAGATGTAATCCGACTTCATGAGTATGGCTCATAGTGCCACTGACTAAGAACTGTGCAAACTCGACCGTCTGAAACCACTCATCTGGGTACGACCAGACAGAATGCGTTGCCGACATGAGAAGTCTAATGCCTAAGCCTATTAATAGCCAAAATTTAAAAGGTGAAAATTTCAAGTTATGTTCCTTGAAAAATTAAAAGGCGGATCTTTGGACACAACGCCATTAAGAAATGACAAATGTTGATAGCGCTCTGGTTCGTACCCTGTAGCTAAAAATATGTTTTTAAATCCAAGTTCGCAAATTTCCTTTGCAACATCTTCTCCTGAAATCCTATTGCCCAAATTCACATCAACATAGATAGGTGTGTTTTTGTCAAACTGAGCCGCATGTCCAAAGAAATCTGAAGCTTTTGTAAATGCAATAAATTGTTTACCGGCTTTTTTTGCAGCAGCCTTCCAGGCCATGTGCACCAGTTCGTCATCGTCGATAAGAATGCAGTTTGGAGTTTCGAGTGACGCTTGAAACTCAATAGGAATAAAGCATGCCATTCCCTTTGGAATAATACGCACTTTAAGTCTATGACATTGCTCGCAAACAGATGGTTCTTCGTGACGGCTAGTAACTAGAATGCTATGTTTTTGAATTTTTAGTTTTTCTATAATTTCTAATCCATTTGTCTTTTGCCCCAGTAACTCAAAATCCACCAGATATATGACTTGCTCTAGATATTTACCACAAGTTTCATGCCAGGTGTAAATTTCAGATTCTGTTGAAAAATGCATAACATGAATTTGTTTTTTGTTTGCTCTCAATGCGGCATCTAGTCTACCTTGCCAAATTTGGTGAATAGAAGCATCGTCATCTAAAATCACAACAGTTTCCCCATCCACAAAAGTTAACCTTGGTACAAACCAATCCGGTGCATGGACAATGGGTAAAACAATAGTTGCCACAGTGCCATTGTCTAATTCCGAATCTAAAGTTAACGATCCCCCACAGTTTTTTAAATAAGTCTTTGCATGATATAGTCCAAGTCCAGAACCTTCTTTTTTCCCGTGGGTTTCTCCCTTCTCTCCAAGACGTTTTAAAATCTCAGGAACAATGCCTTTGCCATTATCGCAAATCCGAATGTTTGCATGGCTTTCATTACCACTCAAAATCACCTCCACTTGTCCTTTTTCTCCCAATGCTTCGACGGCATTGTTTATAAGATTTGAGACAACTCGCTTAAATTCTACTGTGTCAAGCGAAGCAAATAATCCATAAGACGAAGCATCAAGTCTAGCTTCAATGTTTATTCCTAATTTGCTTCTAAACTGCATTCGCTTTTCAGTAACAATTATATCGATCAAACTAAATAGGAGTTGAGGTGCGATGATTGCAGACGTTTGAGTTGCATTGTTAACGATTTTGTCACCCCGGCTCTTAGTCAAAAGAGCATTTGCAATATCCCTAATTCTATTCACGGCACCTCGCGCAATAATTCTTCGATCCTCGGGTAGCTGTGATAAATCTCTAACTACCATATCCAGTGCAGCAAGCGGAGAGCGGATATCGTGAGCAACCTGACGAGCGACTTCTGACCGTGTTTCTGACATGAGAATTCGTGATCTAAATTTTTCATTTTCTAAGCGAATATTTGTTCCAGTGCGCACTAACTCAAGAAATTCTTTTTCAATTGGATCTGAAGTGTCTTCAATCCTAATTTTACGCTTTTTCAGTTGAGATTTAATCTCATCATTCACATCTAAAGCAGTATTGGAGTCACTGGCCCATTTTTTTAAAAAAACTAATGTGTTCAAAATAGTATTGCGATAAATTCTTAATGCAGTAGCTTTTACTGCAACTGAAAAAAGAAGAACAAATAAAACCACAGAAAGAAAAAGTGGAGAAAAAAATGAAGTGATAAGGTGATAAGACATGGAACGACAGATGTGCATCTCTCCTAGAATTACACCGTAGTGTTGCAACGGATGTACTGTCAAAAAAGAACAACTAGCTTCGGCCACCATTGGAGGGAACGAATAAACGAGCCTTCCAGCCCTTAAAATCCTGATAGATTCAATTCCATGCGTTGAAATGGATTGTCCAATCTTATCCATTATCATCCAACGTTCATCTGCTAATGCTTTAGCAATTTCTGGTCTCCATATTTCAACACCTTTATTAAAAATTTCAGTTGTCGTATTAAAATTTACCAAAAGAATTATTGTAAAAGTAACGAGCATTCCTGCTATTACTAACAAAATATGATAAATTTTACGGGAGGCAAATCTAGAATTCATCTGGAAACCATCAGTTTATGAATAAGTGGAAATCCATTTATTTGGTCAATGGCCTCCATGCCTGTAATTTCGGGTGGAAACTCAAATGTTGCTTCTACCTGACCCAACGGCACAATATAGCCTGAGTCTAGAACCATTTTATGTGCCTGAGTAAACAAAAACTCCTTACGCTCATCGCTATCGGATTGGGCAGCTTCATAAACTGTTTTCATCAAATCTTTAATTTCAGTGCTAATAATTTTATTTTTACCCATCATAAAGGTAAAAAAGCCCACTGACGACGGTTGTGTAGAATCAGCCATGACTGGCATTATTAATTCCTCATTATTAAATACCCTGTGAATTGCTTCTTCGACTGAAATCAATTGGACTTCGATATCAATGGGCAAATTGTTTACGTTCTGTCTAAAAAAGGCTTTAATTTTAGAATCTAAAACAGGATAAAAGTGATAAAATTTAATTTTCGGTTTGTAGCCAGACTTCTGGCATGCTTTATGATCAATACCCCAAGATTTTCGCACCTTGTCAAAATCCGCGTTATTACCTAGCAATCCTATTGGAATAAAACCAGGCGTTTTAATCAAAGTAAGCCTAACAAATTCAATATATGCCTGTTTATTGAAGCAAAAACTAAACCGATGTCTTAATTTCTGTTCTTTAATATTAACAACAAGTATAAGGCTTCGTTGCAATGGTCTAACAATTTTTTTAAATTTTGATCTTACTTCTGGAGGTATTAGAGAATCTTTTCCCAAGTGTTGCCATAATTGATTCCAATCATGAAGTCCTTCTGATTTTCCTTTTTGTGGGTCATCAATTTGAATAAATTGTATTTCAGTATAATAAGGTTTTATTTTAGTTTGTGTTGTTTTTAAGATAACTCGATCTACTTTTCGTTCTTTAATTACATAAGGTCCAAGTCCAACAGGAAAATCTGTACTCTTAGTTGATTTTTTTAGAATGGCACTTTGAATTGTAATCAATTTGTCAAAATATGTGACATCCCTTTTAGATAAGGAAACAACCACACATCTGGCCCCAGCTTTTGAAATAGATTTTATTGCAGCTAATTCTAAATTTTTTTGATGTGCAGAAAGTAAGGCTTCTTGCAAATCTTCAGAAGTAATTAGAGTTTCGTCGGAGAAGCGGATATCTTTCTTTAAGCAAAGCTTAAATTCTGAAAATTTTTCATTAGACGCCTGCGAATCATGCATATCAAGATATGCACTTTCTAAAGTGTCAATCTCGTTGTGCTGAAATAATGGATAAAAGATATGAATATTAATGTAATGGTAGATGTTGATTTCATTATTTATCGGATCTATTTTTTTTGGTAGCGCACGAATTCCAACCTTAAAAACATGACCACTGTCAGGATCCTTCACACAACCATAACTATTTCCAATCAAAATAACTGCCAACACATAAGACATCCAACTTTGTTTCATATATTTTTATTTATCTCCAGAAAATGTGATACAAATCCAAGATTTTCAAAAAACCGCTGGGAATTTTCGTTAAACCACTGTATGCGAGCAGAAATCGTTGTGTTTTGACCAATAAACCGATTTCCCAAATGAGTTGCTCTAGAAATCCAATCATTTTTTATTTTTTGTGCCTCTAAATGGGTGAGTTTGTTGCGATCATAACCAACAAAACCTATGTGTACTGTTTGAAAACTTAGCAAAGGATGTTCCCATGGGGCTTGTGCAGCAAACAAAGCAACTGGCTCACCTTTTTTTAGATACAATCTGGCTTGTGTGGATGTTAAGAGAAATGATCTTAGTTTATTTTCAATTTCTTCTTGTCTGTTTTTAGAAAGGAATGACATGAATGATCGTAAATAAACATTTTCATAAAGTGTCATTGCTTTACAGATGTTCTGTGTATCAACACTTTCCAATGTTACACCCCCCCATTCTTCATTATGAGAGTTTGGTTCATTCATGGCTAAATTCAGATTCTTAAGTGAGATTGTTTTTAGAAATAAATAGTTCAAATCCCATTTTTGACAAAGAGACTTTGCGTCTTTAATATTTAATTTTTTTTGTGTTTCAAAAAAAGCAGGGTAATTTGGTTGGTTTACCAATGTATATCGCGATGGCAAACAGGCATAAGACAAATCAGCATGCATAAAAAAACACGCATCACATTGTGATTTGACGGAATAGCTAGAAATATCGATACCAGATTTTTGCGCTTGATCTCTAAAAGAAAAAAAGTCTAACAATTTTCTAAGATGATTACCTTCTGTGTAAGCCGTATCTAAGGAAGAAAATACGTATTCATACCGTTTAGCGCCATCGAAACTCAACGGTCCGCAACAAAGAGAAAGCCCCTTGCCTGGGTAGTACACTAGCCTTTCTAATCCATTTGTCCTTTCACTAATCGAAGGACATTTAAAATCCCATACATCTGCTTGAACTATTGAGCTCTCCTTTGAGCTCTCCTTGCCTAAACTGTTATATCGTCCGGCTTGAATGAGACGGTTTATGAATAATTTTACTCCGTCAACAAGGACATTACTGGCTAGTTTAAGGTCAGCTTGCTCTTCGATTGTAAACTTAAGAGATGTTCTGATTTTTCGTTTAACACACTCCTTCAGTAATGTTTTTATATTTTTTTCTGATATATATTTTGCATGAAACTTATCATAAGACACATATATTTCGTCGATCTTAATTGAATCTAAAACTGATTCGGGCCTCTTTCCGAACCATCCATTTGTTGTTAAAGTAAAATTAACTAGTCTGCGAATACCTGCTTGCAATTTTTGGATGAGTTCAATTTGCAGGGTCGGCTCTCCACCTGAAAAATGCACACTTCGAACTCTATGTCTTATATTTATCCAATGTGTGAGTTGCTCAACTTCTTCTTTGTCTAATAAAAAACGCTTTGATTGAGGACCTGAAGAACTTATGCAATGATCACATGATATATTACACAAATCAGATAAAACAATATATAGCTCTTCACCGGGTTCCATATAAATACAAACACCATAATAGAAACTTCAAATTAGCCCTCCAGTTGACATTTGGCCCGTGACTTTGGAAACTCTATCGAGTTCATCTTTTAATGTTTCAATTTCCTGATCTGTTAATTCTTCAAGTTTTTTGTCGCCATTGAGAATCTGATATAAAAGGCTATCTTTATCCTCATTGAGGTTATTGAAAAGTGCTCTTAACAAATTCATTGCAGCTTGTTCATCTATATTTTCGTCTTTTATGGTATTTATTTCATTAGCATTTGCAGTGTTCAGGGAATTGAGACCTATTGGGCTTAACACTGTAGCAAGTAGTGTCAACCAATTTAGTGACTTAGTTTTATTAATCATATTCTCTTGTCCTCCTTTGACTCTATTTTGTATTATCAATGTCTAAAAGACGGGCTCTATAAAATTTATAATGTGAGTCAATGTTTTAATGCATAGCAGCATAGAACAAATATGTCAACATACTTGATCTCACAGTTATAGCTTTGGTATCATCTCTTTATGAGTCAATATGCAGTCCAATCCCAACCACTTAGAGACCGTTGTATAAAAGAAATTCGAGGAAAAAAGATCAAGATACCAAAAAAGCCAGAAAGTGTTATGACACATAAACTAAAAAAATACTTGTTTTAAGCTTATTTTACTTGTTTTTTTGATTTTATTGAGATATGAAATAAATAGTTTTTTGTAAAAGAATTTTTATAAATTGATTGATATTTATTATTCGTCAAGGAGACTTTATGGAAAGTTTAAAACAAAAGTCTAAAAAAGAGCTTCTAAAAGAACTCCACGAGCTTGTATCTCAAGAAAGAAACTTAGGCTTAAAGGTTTTAGCTTACTTAAAAGAAATAAAATCAAGACGACTTCATCAAGAGCTAGGATACTCAAGTCTATTTGTATTTTGTGTATAGGAAGGCGCATCAAAACTTGCAAAAAACCCCGTCAGTGACATATACTCATTACCTTATTGCTGTTTGGGATGTTTTAGTTTGGAGCCTGGTCCTTTTGCCAATCATAACTGGAGGGATTTGGATTGACAAACCATCAATAAAACTAGAACTTGCTCAAGTTACCATCCCTGTTATTTTTGTCAGTTTGCTTGGAGCATTTTTAAAATTTTTTAGGAATTACCCGCTAGAAAAAGCAAGCTCCTTAAGATTTCTTGTGTTTCTTTGGTCTAAGTGGGTTTTCTTTAATCAAAAAAAGGCGGTACTCACATTAGTTATTGGGAGCTTTGGAGTAGGTACATTGTGGTGTTTTGCATCTTTATTTCGCCATTGGTCCTATCACAGTGGAGCACAGGATTTGGGGATTTTCACAAGTGCAATTTGGAATTTAGTTAGTGGTCATGGCTATATCTCTTCTGTAAAAGGTGGCATGAATCTATTCGCTGATCATCAATCTCCTACGTTTTGGCTGTTTGCTCCAGTATTTTATTTTTTTCCTTATTCAGAAACACTTTTAGTCGTTCAAGCTTTTGGTCTTTCTTTTGGGGCGTTAGCATTGAGAAAAATTTCAATTCAATATTTAGAAAAAAATCACTGGGGTATTTTACTAACTCCGATTTTATACTGGGCTTATCTGCCTTTAAGAAATGCCAACACTTTTGATTTTCATCCAGAAGTGCTTATGCTGCCTCTGTTTTTGGTTTGCATTACCTGTCTTCAGTCTCAAAATATAAAATCACGGATATTTGGTTTTTTTATTTTAATTTTAGCACTCGGCTGCAAAGAGTCGGCTGGACCGGTTTGTATGGGAATTGGTCTTGCTTATTTTTTTAATGCTGGACCACAAGCTACATTGGGATTTACTAAAAGGCTTGGACCAGTGCTTATTATTCTTGGCATACTTGCTTTTTACTTTGATACACAGCTGGTTCCTCGTTTTTTTAATAACACTTATGTTTACAACATTGTTTATTCTCATTTTGGAAATGATTTAAAGGATTTATTTTTTTCTCCATTTTTACAGCCAATTTTGTTTTGGAAATATATTTTAGGTTATGCAAGGTTGAAATTTTTATTCATTACTTTGGCATCACTTTGTTTCTTACCTGTTTTTAATTGGAGATGTCTATTGGCAGCACTGCCTGGTTATTTGATGCCTTTTTTAAGTGCCGGAGATAGTCGTGTGAATAAAATTTTTCATTACGCAATAGAACCATCTGTAGGATTATTTTGGGCACTGCCACTGGCGTGTTTAAATTTTGAAAAATTTTTAAGCATTAAGAATATTAATAAAAAAATTTTTCTTAGCATTTGGATTTGTTTTTGGGGATTTGCAATGTTTGATAGGTCTGAAATTTTTAGAATAAGAAGAAACATTCCTAGCTCTCATCATATGTGGTTGACGAAAGTTTTGCTTCCTAGTTTACAAGAAAAAACCTGGGCAAGCTCTAGTGCGATTGTTCCACATTTGACACATCTTATGTGGGCACAGGAGTTACCTGCTTTAAAAATAGGTAAAAGTGAAAAGCTGGTAGATTGTGTACTTGCGGATGATAATATGCTAATAATAAACGCGTTTCATCTGATTTATCAGTGTAATAATGTGAAAATCTACGAAAGAATTCCAAACACATGCTTAGCGCATTTGCCAATGTATTGTGTGAACTAATACTCATGCAGCTTTTTTTAGTACAGTCTGCCCCAGAATTTTAAGAGTTTCAAGAGCGACGTCTTTTAAACTCTTTTCTGAAATAGCAGCAATCACCCCACGACACGAAGAAAGTTCGCCTACACGAATTAGACTTAACCATTCTTGATGTGTTATTCCAAAAGCTCCACGAATAACATTTCTTGTGCTCATTATGTTTGTCATTGTTGCTGGGGGAGGTAACTCAACAAAACCAGTTTTTACAAACTGATTCCATACCTCTGGAACGATACGTGGTTGCCACTTCAGTCCTGTCCAAAGCATAAGTCTTTCACGTGGACTCACAGTAGCAGAGCTTTGAAAATGAGGTATTACAGAGCCACCTGGATCTGGTTGAATTGATAAAAACAATATATTTTTTACACCTGATTGAAATAAAAATTTTATCCCTAAAGCTAACGGATCTTTCTGAGTTTCTAATTGCCCTAGTTCCCAAATGACAATTTCAGTGGCTTTTTGTTCTTTAAAATTTTTCCTACTACCTCTTTGAATGGATGGTGACTTGCAGTTTGTATTAGAAGCTATTTTGAGGGGAGTTTTTTTTGTTTTCCTGGCGATATCTGGTGGTTTTTCGCCTGGTTTTAGTATTACTTCAAATTCAAATCCTGTTGTATCAGAAACCTGAATATCTATTTCTGATGTATTTGCTGTATCATTTGCTGATTTAGCTACTATTGATGTTGCTACTGGATCGGCTTTTTGGTCTAAAGTTATTGGTTGTAATGGCAATCCAGTCGTATGGTCCTCTAATGGATTTAGCTTCTTTTTGTTTAAAATATCATTCAATAGAGTAGCTTTATTATCATCTAACTGATTGATTTCTATAATAATTTCATTGTCATTACTTTTTGATTTAGTCGAACTCACAGGTTTAAACCTTTCAATACTTTTTCGGCTATATAGCTATAGATAATTAGAAAATAAAAATTGAGTTAAAAAATAAAGAATAGTAGTTGACGCACTAGATACACCATGATAATTGTACCTAGTACTTTAATTGAGGAAAAAGGGAGAGTAAAATATGAGACTGACCTCAAAAGGACGGTATGCCGTCCGAGCAATTTTGGATTTAACGTTTAACTCAAATGGTAGACCAGTTCGCTTGCAAGAAATTTCTGAACGTCAGAGAATTTCTTTGCACTACTTAGAGCAACTTTTTAGGAGACTAAGGAAAGGCTCGGTAGTCAAAAGCGTACGTGGACCAGGTGGTGGATACGTTTTAGCCCGCATAATGGACGAAATTTCTATAAAAGATGTTTTGATTAGCGTGGGCGAAAACATCAATCCGGCGCGTGATCTTGTTGGTACAGGAG
>JACRAO010000079.1 GCA_016213345.1 Bdellovibrio sp.
AACCAAGTCACAAAATCCACTGCTTCTAAAGCCGCAATAACTTCTAAACGATCTTTGAGGATATTTAAAGGCCTCTTGTGACCCTTCAGTTCTCTTACAGAATGATCAGAATTTAGTGCTACTACAAGATGGGAGCCTAAGTTTCTAGCTTTTTCTAAATACCTCACATGACCTTTGTGTAAAAGATCAAAACATCCATTTGTAAAAACAATTTTTCTAAAACGAAGTGTTTTTAATTTCTTTTTAAGCTGGTCTTGTGTGTATATTTTTGTCAAATAATTACATCTCATCATATTTTTCTTATGTTACTTTTCTAAAGGCTGAAGCATTGTAGCTACATCATGCCAACATTTCTTGTCTTTTTTAAATATAGCCCACAAAAGTCCTAAACCACAAAACCAAAAACTCAAATTAAAGAAAAAAGCTCTCAAAAAAATTTGACCTGGCTTTCCTGCTAATTTTAGACCAAAAAAATGCTTTCCCAAACTGGTTCCCAAGGCTACCTCTTGCGCTGTAATAAAAGTCCAATTTAAAAGTGCAATAAAAAATAAAAAAAGAATTAATATAGCTGGTGCAGTGGTTAAGACATTTAAATCAAACCCATGTCTCAAAAGAATATAACTTATGACCATTGTACTTATTACAATATTAATTACACTGTCTAACATATAAGCGAATATTCTTTTGACTAAATATAAAAAGCCAAATGGATATATTTTTAGATCAACTTTTTGTGGTTGTATTGGCTGTGTAACGGGCTGAGGTGGCTTTTTTGTGGCCACAGGGAGCACAAAGCGAGGAGGTGGCTTTGAAAACGTTTTCTGAGCTGGAGTATATGGCAACCCCTCTGAAAAAGGATGAAAACCTAAACCATTATTTATTGGTTTAAATTGAATTTCCTCAGTATTAACGCGACGCGCTCTAGCGTTCCCTTCCATATACATTTACCTTCGCCTTTTTTTTTAAATGGTGTCAAGAGTGAAACTAAGGTATTTATAGATTGAGAGCTTGTGTAATAACATAAGGAGTTTTATGCCAACTATTAATGACTTACTTAAAACAAAAGAACAAAAGGTTTATTCGATTTTACCTCAAGCTACTTTGTTGCAAGTAGTAAAAACATTAGGACAATACAAGGTCGGTGCCCTCCTGGTAGTTGACCAAAAAGGAAAACTAATTGGAATTGTTAGTGAACGAGATATAGCACGAAAAGCTCAGGATGGTTTTGCAGGACTTGAAAAACTGACTGCTTCTGAAATTATGACTAAAGATATTGTTGTAGGAGTTGCAACAGATGATATTTCATATGTTATGAATGTAATGACTAAAAATAAGATTAGGCACATACCAATTATGGATGGCAGTAAAATCATAGGTGTTATCACAATTGGAGATGTGGTCAAAGCAATGCTCTCGGAAGAAAAATATGAAAACCGCATGCTCCGAGATTACATCGAAGGCAAATATCCGGCTTAAGGCAGATTATCACGCAATATAGCAGCCAGCACACTACATGCACTAATCACAGCTGTTTCTGAGCGCAAAATCAAAGGCCCCAAACTGATACTTTTTACATTACATTGAGTCAGACTTTGTCTTTCTTTCTCGCTAAAACCACCCTCTGGACCAATGAGAAGATGTAAACTAGTATTTTGTTTAATACACTCCTCATAATCTAACAGCGAACAATACTTCGTATTTTCGATAGTCTCATCACACCAAAACCTGGCACCTTGTAGTTCTTCTTGCAACATGGTTTTTAATGTAACAGGTGTAAAAATTTCTAATTTATTTAATCTCCCGCATTGCTTTAGTGTTTGTTCTGCAATTTTATTCCAACGCACTAGTATTTTTTGCGTTTCATGCACCTTAACTACACAGTGTTCTGTAATTACGGGAACTAGTCGTCGTATTCCAAGTTCTACACTTTTTTCAATAACCAAGCTCATGGCGTCATTTTTCAGAATGCCGATTTCTAAAATTACCGGTAAAACTTGATTAGCAATAGATCTAGTTAAAGGCGAAACATATTCTAAAAAATATTTTTTCCCTTCTTTTTTTAAGACTGCAATAACACAACCACCCTGTCCATCAATGACTTCGATTGCTTCGCCTTCTCTCGTTCTTAAAACTTGCACCAAATGCACTAACTCGTTTTTAGGAATCACTACTGTATTATCATCGAGGCCTGGAAGATGTGGAACTAATACACGTTTCATGAATTTACCTCATGGTTGACTATCTTGTATCTCGGTTAAAGGTTCTAATGCTCCTTTAATTGAAAGATACTCGGATTTAAAATTTTTTCCTTTTTCTTTTTTAATTAAAAGTGCATTGTTCCAATACCAAAGAGGAAAATAAGGGAGATCCTTACCCATTTTGATTTGTACAAGCTTTAAAAGTTCTTTTCTTTTTTCTAAAGAAACTTCTTGCATTGCTTGCTCTAGCCATTGATCCATAGCTAAATCATTATAAAAAACACGATTATTTTTTTGTTTTGAATGTAACGTGTTAAACAAAATAGAGCCATCAGCTACACCAACCCATCTTGAAGAAAAAAGCTGGAAATTTCCCTTCTTAACAGAAGCCAAAAATACGGCCGGTTCTACCACGGTAAGCACAAGATTGATGCCTACTTTTTTTAGCATTTCTTTAAACATCAATGCCGTTTCATATCCTTCGCGTACTGGTGTAGTTTTATAGGTAAGGGTGAAACGAATTCCACCATTGTTTTGTCTTGTATAACCAGATTGGTCTAGCAATTGTTCGGCTAAAGCCGGATTGTATGCAAAAGATACTTGCACGCTTTCATCTAACAAAGGAGATAAGAGACTTCCAGCTATTTGGCAAAATCTGTGAAATTTGTGTTTCACTATGTCTTGACGATCAATGGAGAGCGCTATAGCTTGTCTGATTTCTTTTTTTGATAAAATAGGATCCTTTAAATTAAACGCCAAATAACTGACGCTCGTGCCATCTTTTTCGAATAATAAATAGTCATTACTAAAGCTAGTTTGAAACCACCTTGTTTTAGTTAAACTAAGTGCATTTTGAGCCGCGTCAGCTTCGCCCCTCATAAGCGTCATGGATCTTGTCACCTCGTCTCTAACAAAGAGTATTTTTAATGGCACATGGCTTGTTTCTACTGGAACCAAATTCAGTTCTTGAGATATCTTTGCTGTTCGGTCTTTTAACCGGTACAGGCCACTTCCTATAATTTGATTTTCATGTATCGGCTCTTCGCATGGTCTGTGGCCAGGAGAAGTAAAATATCTAAGGACAGACGCATTTCTAGCAAAATAAGGGTCAGAGTGTTTCAGATAAATAATTAACGCACCATGGTTATCTGTTTCTGTTTTGATCCAATCTGAAAAAGTCTTTCCTAAAACCGACCAAGGCTTGCCTATTCTATATTCTTCTAGGCAAACTTTGATTTGTTCAGCGCTAATTATTTTTCCTTCATGGTTTGTTTGCCCTGGTTTTATCCAAAATTTCCACGTTTTTCCGTTCTCTAAAGCTTGCCATTTTTCAGCCAAATCGCTCTGAAGTTTTAAGTTTCTATCAAATTTTGTAAGTCCACGGTATAAAAGAGGTGTGATTTTTTGCGCATTTAAATCCAAAGCATTTCGTGGGTTTAGGGTTAACGGGGGTTGATCCAGTAATATTTTGAGATATGTCCCCTGGTCGTTATTATTGTTACACCCAAGTGTAACAAACAAAGAAAAAAGAATTAATTTTGAGTATTTATAAGAACTTTGGGTAAAATAATAAACAGGGATGAGAAAGCTCTTTTTATCAATATCAGTAATATTTTTCATAAATAGCACTGTTATCTTCACTAGCATGGCTGGCTTTATTTCGGGACAAGATTTTTCATCCAATGACGAAGAAAAACATATTTATACAGTTATGCCGAGGTTGACTTTTAAAGTAGAAGGCGGACTTGAAAAAAATTTGAAATTTTGGACCAATATTTATACCCAATATTACACCTATCAGGGAATGATTCATGATGCTAAATATATTGATCTCGTTTATGAGATATTAGACTTTAAGATTATTGACAAAAAATCAGAGAAAGCCATTCGTGAAGCTAAAAAAAGAATAAAATCTCTTCTTTTATCAGTTCATAAAAAACAAAATCAAGTCGAAAAAATGACAGAAGAAGAAAAAAAGATTTATCAACTTTTTGGAAATATTCAAGAACCAAACAAATTTTTAAAAGCAATGCATAGAAAGCGATTGAGATTTCAGCTTGGTCAAAAAGATAGATTTGTTGAGGGACTTTACAATTCTGGCAAATATTTAATATTTATGGAAGAGATTTTTAAAAAAGAAGGTTTGCCAATCGAACTCACTCGATTGCCTTTTGTAGAGAGTAGCTTTAATCTCAAAGCCCGTTCAAAGATAGGAGCTAGTGGGATTTGGCAATTTATGAAATCAACTGGCAAGCTTTATTTAAAAATCAACGACTGGGTGGACGAAAGAAATGATCCCATCAGGGCTACCGAAGCGGCAGCTAAGTTATTGAAACTTAATTATGAATCATTAGGTAATTGGCCATTAGCAGTTACTGCCTATAACCATGGCAGAAAAGGTCTCATGCGTGCTGTTCGCAAGGTGGGATCTCAGGATCTGGATGAAATTGTAACTGAGTACAGAAGTTCTAGATTTGGATTCGCTAGTGGTAATTTTTTTACGGAGCTCTTAGCGGCTATTGAAGTCGAAAAAAACAGTGACTCTTATTTCCCGCAACTAAAACGGGCACGGCCTTTATCTTTTTATGAAGTAGACATACCCGATCCTGTTTATTTAGACGAGATTTTGCCTTTTTTAGGAATAAATCTTGAACAGGTAACTGAATTAAATCCGGCTCTTTCGAGCAAAATTTTTTCTGGAAAAAAACTATTTTCTGGAGGATATTTTTTAAGACTGCCATTAAACGAGGGACAAACCGCACAAGAGGCTCTTGATAGCTTTAAAGTGCATTATGCTCAAATTCCATTATCTTTAAAGCAAAGGAGACAAAGTAAGGCAAAGTATGATAGAAAATTCACTTCAGAGAAAAAAAGGTAATAATAACGATGTTTATGGTCGGTATTGCGGGTGGTTCAGGATCAGGCAAAACCACCTTCGTAAAAAAAGTTCTCAATCGTATAGGTCCCCAGAAGCATACTGGGCTTGCAATATTACATCAAGATTCCTATTACATGACTACACCTCCAGAACATCTCAGGGTTCATGGAAAACCCAACTTTGATCATCCCGATGCATTTGATTGGACTTTATTAAAGAAGCATTTAAATAAACTCAAGCAGGGATTAAGGATTGAGGTTCCGGTTTATGACTTTAAAGTTAGCCAGCGAACACAAGAAACAGAGCCCATAGGACCTTGTCAGGCGGTCTTAGTGGAGGGGATTTTTACACTTTGGGATGCAGACATACGGAGCTTATTTGATGTTAAAATTTTTTTACATGTCGAAGCCGATATACGATTCATCAGGAGGCTCCATAGAGACGCAAAAGAACGGGGTAGATCAATGGATAGCATTATTGGTCAATACTATGATACAGTGCGCCCCATGCATCATGAATTTATCGATCCTACTCGTCAATTCGCAGATATCGTAGTTGGAGAAGAAACAGACATTGCTGCAGAAGTGTTAAGTGCAAAGGTAAGTCAAATTTTATGAATAAAGAAATTAAAAAACTTTCTAAGGACAAATTACGCATTCTTCCTCTAGGTGGCCTTGGTGAAATCGGAATGAATGCTTTGGTTTTAGAATATGATGAAGAAATTATCCTTGTTGATTGTGGTTTGCTATTTTCGGATCTAGAATATTTTGGTGTAGAATTTATAATTCCAGACTTTACTTATCTCATTGAACGCAAAGACAAGATTAAGGGAATTGTTATTACTCACGGTCATGAAGATCATATTGGCGCCATTCCTTTTGCACTAAAAGCTGGCATTCATGCCCCTATTTATGCTTCTCCTTTTACATCACTTTTAATTCAGGAACGACTCAGAGATCATGGTTTAGCAGATAGAACTGAAATTAAAACTTTTCAGGTTGGTGATTTGATTAAGTTTAAGCACTTTAAAATAAAAACAGTTTCTGTAAATCATAGTATTGTCGAATCAGTGGCTCTGTTTATTGACACGCCTGTTGGCAAAGTAGTGCACACTGGAGATTTCAAGGTAGATCCAACTCCTTTTTATGGCAAACAACTTGAAAAGAAAATATTCGAAGAAGCTGGCAAAAATGGAGTTTTACTTTTACTTTCAGATTCGACAAATGTAGAGCGAGAACAGCATAGTATTAGTGAAAGCTATATTTATAAAAAGTTTTCAGAACTTTTTGATGATGCCAAAGGACTAATTTTAGTGTCCATGTTTGCCTCCAATATTGGTAGAATGGGGCAAGTCTTTGATTTAGCAAAAAAACTTAAGAAAAAGGTTGCTGTAGCTGGCAGATCCATGGATCAAAACATAAAACATGCAATCGAAGCAGGGTATCTGAAAACTGCGTCTAAGAGTCTTATCGCTCTTGATGACCTAAATAGTTATAATCGTGATAAAATGATAGTTTTGTCTTCCGGAAGCCAGGCAGAAATTGGCTCTGCCCTTTTTAGAATTGGGATCGGTGAACACAGACAACTGAGTGTTGGAGAAGGGGATTTAGTAATTTTAAGTTCCAGGTATATTCCTGGAAACGAAAAAGCTATAGGACGAATGATTAATTCGTTTTTTAAGCAAGGAGCTGAAGTCTTGTATGAAGCAATCGAAGATATTCATGTCTCTGGCCATGCGACTGCTCCAGAGCTAAAACAAATGTTAAAATGGGTTAGACCTAAGTTTTTCATCCCAGTTCATGGAGAATACCGTCACCTGGTACATCACGCACGTTTGGCTCAGTCTTGTGGTGTTGATTCTCAAAATGCGTTTATTGCGATTAATGGAGATGTTTTAGAGCTAACAGAAAATTCTTTAGAAAAGGTGGATCACTTAGAAGACACGCGTGTTTTGATCGAAGGGCGGGCAGGAAATGATATTTCGAGACTTGTTTTAAAAGACCGCAGACAATTAGGAGAGAAGGGCGTGGTGTTTTCTCTCTTAGTTAGAAACCAAAAAAGCCAGGAAATACTTTCTGGTCCTGAAATTATTAGTCGTGGACTAGTACACGAAAATCAAGAGGGTTGGTTAGTCGAAGAAGCCAAAAAGCAAGTTATTAGAGTGGTTAAAGAATATGAAAGTCAACTCCATCAGAATGTCCAATTGATTGACCTGCAAGAAACAATACGTTTAGAGCTAAGAAGGTTTTTCAATAAAAACATTGGCAAAAAACCAATTGTATTACCAATTATTTTAGATTTGTAGAATTAAACAATATCTGAAAAATATTTTTGACTTAAATCTAATATATTTTGACACAAAGCTTGTTTGTCTTGAACTTTTAGATGTGAAAATTGAACGCCTACTTTAACTCCTGTAAACTTTGAGCCTTCTTGTAGCTCCTGTGTATAAACTACTTCTGCTTTGAAAAGCAATTTTGTGTTATTAAGTGAAAAGATCATTTTGTCAATTGTGGAACCTTTTTTGAATTTTTCTCGTTCAAAGTGAGAAATTAAAAACGAAAGTCCGCCCTCGCTTAAATCTAAAATAGGGCGGTGCAAAGTGACAAAATTAAATTCAGGATCTGGAAACTGAACTAAGACATCCATAATGTCTAAAAGTGGTAATCGAATTTTTTTTCGTCTTTGGAGTTTATATGTTTTTTTTGGTACCTGAAAAATCAAACCATCTTTTGTTGATCCAATACAGGGAGTTTTGAAATAAATATTTGAGTCATTAAGTGCAACATTGAAATAACAGTCTATGCGATTATGAAATTCTTCACGATTAATATCTTTTGGAACCCAAACATGGAGTAGATACGGATTTGGACCGCCTTCGTAAAATGAAACACGGATGGTGTTTTTATCGCTACCTGTCCAAAGATAAGTGGGCGACATTTTTTTAATACTCAATTTTATGAGTCTTTTTATTTCATTAGACGAGTTGACTGGCTGATACAAATGTGTTTGTTCCATCAATTTTATTATCGTCTAAAATAAATAAAAAAATAGTTGTGTCGAAAATAACGCACTGTCTATATAATAAACTTTTTTGTATTAAATAATAAATATTTCAATGAGTTATAATAATTGATTAATTTTATAAAGTTTTAGAAACTTGTTCCGATATATTCTATGTGAAACAGAATAACTCTGTGCCAACAGAACAAACAACGCAAGATAAACCTTCTACTGCGCATAAGAAAATTACACCATCAGAACCACAAACAAAAATAAAAGGGCACATCCCGGCCCCTGGAGGGTGTTACAGTTGGGGATGTAAGGCCGAATCAAATAGATTTAATTTTTGTAATGAGCATTATGATTTTTTTAAATTTGGATTAATTAAAAAATCAGGCGAGCCTGTACCTGATTTTGAAAAAAAGTTTGAACACTATCAAGAGTACTTACATCGAATTAGTGTTCGAAAAGTTGCCTAAAGCATGTATTGCTTTAGCAAAAATGCTGTACCACACCACCTCCTCGTTTGAGGGCCTCGGGCATCTTATTCAAGATCTCTGGGGCCTTCTCTTTTTATCTAGACTATTTAGTGAGTATTGGCTAAAAAATAAAAAATGCCTAAGGTTAATTATATAGCATATCTTGACGCTGGATTAAAAGAAGACCACTGGAGACATGATTGGACTACCTTGGGTGTTCTAAATAATAAAAACAAAAAAATACAAGCCAAAATTATTGCAAAATCAACTGGAATATTTGCAGGTAATGGTTTTTTAAAAACCTCAAAACAGATCGCCCTGAGGGAGGGATTTGTTTTAAGCATTAAGTCACAAATTAAAGATGGAGCTTGTTTTTTTCCTGGCAAAGTACTTGTAACTTTTTCAGGAAATGCCCGGTTTCTCTTAGCGCTCGAAAGAACTCTAGTAAATTTACTTTCTTATTCAAGTGGGATTGCAACTCAGACCAATAAACTAGTAATTAAAGTTAAAAAAAAATGGAAAAGCCTCAAATTACATCCGTCAATAACACCAAAAATTCTGGCTACCAGAAAGAATTTGCCATTTTATCGTTCACTAGCTCTTTACGCTGTACAAGTAGGCGGAGGCTTCCCACATCGTCAAAATCTTGAAGGGGGCATTTTAATAAAAGAAAATCATATCTATTCTGCAGGAAATATTAAAAAAGCAATCTCACAAGCACAAAAATATAATCCGAAACAATTAAAGATTGAAACAGAAGTTAAAACAATGAAAGACCTTAGAGGCGCTCTAACACTAAAGCCAGAAATTATTTTATTAGATAACTTTAGTCCACGAATGGTTAAAAAAGCACTTATAGAAATCAGAAAAACAAATTCCCACAGCTTAGTAGAGATTTCTGGTGGATTAAGCGAAGAAAATATTCTAAAGTATCTCATGAAAGGCGTAAATTTTTTATCCGTGGGTGCATTAACCCATTCTGTTAAGTCAGCAGATTTTTCTTTATTGGTTGAAAATTGAAAACGAAAAATATTTTAGCAAATGTCGTATTAGACAAGTGCACATCGACAAATGATATTGCACGAAAATTAGCCAATAGCGGTTGTCCTCATGGCACCTGGATTTCAGCCATAAAACAAACTTCTGGCAAAGGCAGACTTGGCAGGTCTTGGATTTCGCAAGAAGGAAATCTTTTTTTATCTATAGTATTGAGGTCCAAAAAAACTGAGCACATGACATGGCACCCGCTTGTTGTTGCTTATGGAGTATGTAGTGCGCTCACGCGGAAAATAAAAAATTTGAATGTAAAAATAAAATGGCCAAATGATTTATACTTAAATAATGCAAAATTGGGTGGCATATTGTGCGAAGGCACTACTTATGAACAAGAACATTTTATTATAGCTGGTATAGGTATTAATTGCTTAAATTCTCCAAAAGATTTGGATCAAAAAACGATAAGTTTAACTGAGTTTGTAAATCTCAAAATAATCACAGCAAATGAAATAAGGCCTGTAATTATTGCAACTATTTTAAAATCTTTTGATACCTTTAAGACACAAGGTATTTCCTGGATCAAAGGGAAATACTCATCATGTGCGTTATTAACTCCCAATACTAAAATTAGCTGGGATCAGATAGGAACACACAGAGGCACAGTAATTGGGCTTGGTCCAAGTGGTGAGCTCTTAGTTGAAAACTCACAAGGGCAAGTGGTTTCTCTTTTTGCTGAAGACGTAAGGATTTTATAGTTGTTCTTCTAGGATTTTATGAATTTCCTGTTTTAAAATTTTTTCAGCAACTTCTGGTAGAAGTTTCTGTGCCATTTTTTCTAATGTATCTTGCATTTGTTTTTTTAAAAGTTCTTCCATTTGACCCGTAGTTAATGGCAATACTTGCGGTTCGTCTTGCACAAGACGAGGTGGCGGTGGAGGAGGAGGTGTTAATTGAAAAGAAATATCGTCAGGTTCTGCAAAACCAGATAGTGGAGGTAAAATCGGATCTTGAGACAGCTCGTCTTCTGGTTTTACAAATGATTTTGCAAATTCGTGTGTATTGTTC
>JACRAO010000073.1 GCA_016213345.1 Bdellovibrio sp.
AAACAATCCTTTGTTTTGAAAAACTAGAAGTCTTAAATTCAGATTTTTATTCAAATACCACTCAACATTGTGTTTCTATACAAACCAATCTGGATTTAACCAGGCGCGAAAAGTATTCCTTTAGTGAACAAGAAAATACAATCCGAGGTTGGTTAAAAGAGGGATTTAAAATTCTTATTGTTTCTTCTACACAAACACAACTCGAGCGCGTCTGTTTTTTACTGAAAGAAAGATCTTTGGTTTATCAAATTGGCGACGTGCGTGACGCCAGGGCCAATACAATCACACTGGTTAGTGGTTATCTCGCTGAAGGGTTCAGGTGGCTTTCTGAAGGAATTATTTTACTTACAGAAAATGAACTTCTAGGGAGTCGCACACACAAAAAAAAATCTTCAAAACGATCCTCAGCTAGAGATTGGACGGGATTACAAACCCTGACAGACTTATCTTCTCAAGATCTAGTGGTCCACGTTGACCACGGAATAGGACGATATCATGGACTGGTGCGATTAGATCTCTTGGGCGCTCCTACAGATTTTTTACTTATTGAATACGCACAAAAAGACAAACTTTTCCTGCCTATCTACAGATTAAATTTAATACAAAAGTATTTTTCGGCATCTAGCGCATCTGGAGATGCTGTGCATTTAGACAGATTGGGTAGCGCACGTTTTGCTAAGACAAAAGAAAAAGTCAAAGAGGCTGTAAAAAAACTTGCGGTCGATCTTGTTAAGCTTTATGCAGAAAGAACAATCAGACCGGGTATTGTATACGCAAAACATCACGCTGAATTAAGCGAATTTGAAGCAAAGTTTCCATTCGAAGAAACACCAGATCAATCAAAAACAATCGAGTCAATTCAGACAGACTTAGAGTCTGGAAAAATCATGGACAGACTGGTTTGTGGAGACGTGGGCTTCGGCAAGACGGAGGTGGCAATGCGCGCCGCGTTTCGTGTTGTATCCGAAGGAAAACAGGTTGCCGTCTTGGTTCCTACCACCATACTTGCGCAACAACACGAGCTGTCATTTAAAACAAGATTTAAGGAATATCCATTTTATATAGAATCCATTTCGAGGTTTAAATCACAAAAAGAACAAAAAGATATCATCGAAAAACTAGCGCGAGCACAAATAGACATTATCATTGGTACGCACAGGCTTCTCTCAAGAGATATTCTATTCAAAGACCTGGGCCTAGTGATTGTCGATGAAGAACATCGTTTTGGAGTGGAACACAAAGAAAAACTAAAAACAATAAAACTCGCAACCCATGTTCTGACATTAACGGCTACGCCAATTCCAAGAACGCTCCACATGGCTCTAGCGGGTCTAAGAGAAGTTAGCATAATGAACACCCCGCCTGTTGATCGATTACCTATACGAACTTATATTTCTAAATATGATGAAAACATTATCAAACAAGCAATAGAGCGCGAACTGAACCGGGGTGGTCAAGTTTTTTTTGTTCACAACCGCGTTCAAAACATTCAAGAACAAGCACAGGAAATAAAAAAACTTGTCCACACCGCTAAAATAGGAATTGCACACGGACAAATGGCAGAAAAAAAGCTCGAAGAAACAATGTTAGAGTTTTATCAAAAAAGAACAAATGTCCTGGTTTGTACTTCTATTATCGAATCCGGCCTGGATTTACCAAGTGCAAATACCATTATTATTAACCGCGCAGATACTTTCGGACTTGCCCAGCTTTATCAAATTAGAGGCCGCGTGGGGCGTAGCCAATTTAGGGCTTTTGCTTACCTTTTATTACCAAAAGAAGGCTCGGTTACAGAAGAATCAAAAAAGAGGTTAGAGATCATACAAAGATTTATAGAACTCGGAAGTGGTTTTAGTGTGGCCACCCATGATTTAGAAATCAGAGGGGGAGGTGATATTTTAGGACAAGAACAATCCGGGCATGTTGCCGCTGTAGGACTAGATCTATACACCGAACTTTTAGAAGAAGCCGTTCGTGAAATCGAGGGAAAACCAACGCCTATAGAAACATTGGATCCAGAGATTAAAGTTCCATTTCCTGCTTACCTGAGTGACGAGTACGCCCCCGATATACACCAGAGATTAGCTCTTTATAGGAGGTTGTCTTCTGCGGCTGATGCTGAGGAGGTCGAAAAATTAGAAGAAGAACTCAAAGACCGCTTTGGTGAACTCCCCGAAGAGGCCAAAAATTTACTTTGGATTATTTATTTAAAAGTTTTATTAAAACATATTGGAATTGCTGTCTTGGTGGTTGGCAAAGAAAGGGTTTCTCTAACGCCAGCCAAACAAAACATGATCAATCCTAAAAAAATCATTTCTCTCTTGTCTCAACGACCCTCTAAGTATCAGATGACGCCCGATAATTCAAAGTTAGTTATGAAAGCTTCTTTTGCGTCACTAAAGGATCTTTACTTCTCTTTGGAGGGCTTGTTTAAGGAAATCACGTAAAATACTTTTTTACTTTTTTATTTCATGTTAACGTGTGGTTATTATGTGGAAATATTTAAGTTTTGTCATATGTTTTTGTTTTACGTTTTTTGGAACACCAGCCCTTAATGCCTCTCAAACCATAATTGCTCGCGTTAACAAAACCACTCTTACACTAGAAGAGCTTAATAAAAAATTCAAAGAAAGCTTAAAATACTTTCAATTTAAGGCCCCAACAAAAGACGCCCTTTTAGACGACCTAGTAAAAAGAGAACTTGGCATTCAAGAAGCTAAACGGCTTAATCTAGATAAAGACCCAGATATAATAGACCGCATGAACACCGTTCTCTATCACGCTTTGATAGAAAAACAATTGACCTCGGAGTTTGAAAAAATCCAAATAACTGACGAAGAAGCAAAGGCATTTTACACAATAAATCCAGAAATACGCACCAGCCATATTTTTGTTGCACTGCCCCCTGGTGCCTCTCAAGAAGAAATTAAAAAGGCAAAAACTAAAATTCAAGTAATTTATGACGATCGCCTAAAAGACGGAAAAATGAGCTTTTCAGAAGCTGCACAGAGATACTCCGAAGGAATTGCCGCACCACAGGGCGGAGACATTGACTACCAAACACGTGATCGCTTAGATCCCGTATACTATGAAGCCGCATTAAAACTAAAAGTTCCTGGCAAAATCAGTCCAATAATTAAAACACAGTTTGGACTTCATATAATCAAGCTAACGTCAATTAAACCATGGGAAGACACGGATAAAACTCAAATAAAACGTATTCTTTTTGACGAAAAGCGTTCAAAAATTTTTGAAAAATACATGTTTGAACTTAAAACTAAAGCAAATATTGTTGTACATAAAGAACTCATCAAGTAAACACTATATCATGACAAAACTACTTGTTTTGATTTTTCCTGCTTTTTTTTATTTTTCAGTGGGCGCCGCCACGCCACCTGTATTGTTCAACAAACTAGAAGCTGCTGTAAATAAAACTGCTATCTTATATTCTGATGTTTTGCTTTTTAAAAAAACCCTTCCGCTACGCACACAGCTGGATCCACTATTTAACGGAACGCCGTTGGCCGCTAAAGGAACCCAAGCGAGCAACGAGGAAATAATAGATTTTTTGATCAATGAAAAAATTATATTACAGCAGTTCCTCATTGCTGATCAAGAGACAGAACAAGCGATCACTGCAATACAAACGGAAAATAAAATCGATCGCGCCAGGCTCAAAAAGGCCCTAACCGATCAGGGTTTTTCTTTTGATGATTATTTCGAATTAATCCGCATTAGTGCCTCAAAGCGAAACCTTATTGATCGAGACATCAGAACAAAAGTTAATATTTCTGATGAAGATGTTAAAAATTATTATTACAACTATTACGCCAAAGGCACCAATATCCCCTTTGTCTATAATGTAAAAATTATTACCGCAACCAAGGAGAGCTATAAAACCCCCCTTGCCACAAAAGACGTTATTTACAGAGCAAAGAAAAAAATCTTAGATGGTGAGGCGTTCGAAGAAGTATCAAAACAACTAAGCGACCACCCAACCGCAAGCACCGGGGGGGATTTGGGAGAACTAACAGAAGATCAAATGTCGCCTCAAATCAGAGAACATCTAAAGAAAATGAAATTAGGAGAAGTTAGCGATGTGCTTGGAAATTACCAATCAGGTTTTTTTATTCTTAAGCTTTCTGCGGTAAAAACCAGCGATCAAGAGAGATTTTTGAAAATTCAAGAAGAAATCAGAAATCATTTGTTAACCCTAGAATTCCAGAGACAAATTATGCTCTGGCAGGATCGAGAAAAGCAAAAAGCGTTTATTTATAAGGCAAAGCAAAAATGATAACCGAGGTAACACGCAATGGAACTTAATATTAATCCCACAATCTTTAGGGAATATGATATTCGCGGCATTGCTGGAAAAGACCTGACTCCAGCTTTTGCTCGCGCACTTGGCCTATCTTATGCAAAATACCTTTCCACTCATACAACCCCCCAAAAAACATCTCGTCACTTTACGGTTTCTCTTGGTTGGGACTGCAGACTCTCCAGCAATGATTATAAAACGGCTCTCGCAGAAGGACTAATCGCCGGAGGACTTGATGTTATTACTCTCGGTGTTTGCCCGACCCCTTTGGTTTATTTTAGTTTGTTTCATTTAGATGTAGATGGCGGTGTTATGATCACTGGTTCTCATAACCCAGCAGACTATAACGGCTTCAAAACCTGCGTTGGACATGACACTCTTTTTGGTTCTCAAATTCAAGAACTAAAAAAAATTATGCAATCAAATCCTTCTTCGTCTTCACAGCGGGGTAATCTAACTGATTATACTATCATTCCGCACTATATTGACCACCTAGTTAAAAATGCAACGTTTTTAAAAAG
>JACRAO010000080.1 GCA_016213345.1 Bdellovibrio sp.
AGGGATTTAATTCAATATTCACTTAAAAAATATAACCATAAATAATGTGTAAAAAAAAGAAAAATAAATTATTTTATGCGTTTTTTCTCGCAATTATACTGCTAACTCCAAACATGCTCTATGTAATACAAACAAAGGAGAGTCCCATATGTCTGATAAAAATGAAAATCTATACAGTAAAGTATTCCATAATCAGTTGAACAGTTTACTGTAACAAAACCTGTCCAGAATAGCATAGAAGTTCACAGTAGGCCAATAAAAATAAGATCTTGTGGTTTTTTCATGTAATCTAAAGAATCATACAATTCCATTACAAATTTCTTTTTTAAATTTGGCTGCCTGATAAATGGAAAAGTCTCCATTACCCATGGCTCTTTAATATTGGCCTTTTTAATCCTAGATTGCCATTCTTCTTCCGCCACAGGAGCTGCAGAAAAACGAACCAAGATTATGATGATTCAGCTGAAAAAGAAGACGAACAGAAATAATAATATTGACGTAATATCCCGTTTATAATTATAATCAGTATATGTCATCCCGATTATCATCTTCTATCCATCGTCTTTGCCCACTGGATTTTGACGATGCCCGGGCCTTGGTAATTTTTGGGCCAAGAAAAACAGGAAAGACCACTCTTCTTGTTAAAAAATTCCCACAGGCCTTACGTTATGACCTTCTCATGTCTGATGTTCGGGCCACACTCAGTCTCAACCCCTCTCTTTTGAGGCAGGAGGTCCAAGCGCGCAAGCCAAAACTGGTGATCTTAGATGAAATCCAGAAGGTGCCAAGTCTTCTAGATGAGGTTCATTGGTTGATTGAGAATACGGAAAGTCGATTTATTATTTGCGGATCTTCACCGAGAAAGCTCAAGAGAGGGGCTGCCAATCTCCTCGGAGGTCGCGCCCTTCGAACTGATTTATTTCCGTTAGTATCTGCCGAGCTCGATGACCTAGATCTGATTAAAGCCCTTAACTCAGGGCTGATTCCGCAGCATTATTTAAGCAAGAATCCGGATCGGTTTCTGAAGGCTTATGTAGAACAGTATCTACAGGAGGAAATCATTGAGGAGTCGCACATCAGAAAGCTCCAATCTTTTCATCGCTTTTTGGAAACTGCAGCACTGATGAATGGTGAACTCCTTAACTATGCTAATGTCGGTGCTGACTGTGGGGTTTCTCCTAAAACGGTGCGAGAATACTACCAGATATTAGAAGATTCTCTTATTGGATTTACGCTCAATCCTTGGACTCGGGTCAAGACACGCGAGTTGATTGAAACGGCAAAGTTCTACCTCTTTGATACTGGAGTTGTTCGACACTTGAAGAGTTTGCCTCAAGTTCCAGATAAAACAAGGGAGTTTGGAAACCTTTTCGAAACTTTTCTTATTCATGAGATTCGGGCTTATTTGTCATATAGTCAATCCAATCTTAAACTTTCATACTGGCGCACCACGTCTGATTTAGAAGTGGATCTCATTGTGGGTAATATGCAACTTGCACTTGAATTTAAGTCAACTGATCGACCACGCTCCAATGATTTGAGGGGGCTCCGTGCACTCGGGCAGGAGCATTCCCCAGGACAAATGTTTCTAGTTTGTCAGGTGCCTCAGCCAAGACGGTTAGAGAATGGAATTCTTTGTGTGTCATATAAAAATTTTCTACAACAGCTTTGGGCGGGGCAGATCATCTAGTGGGGCAACCGTAATCACGGTAAATCAGAAAAGTAGCGATCTCCTTTCCGAAAATTAATTCGGATATGTTAATTTAGTTTTTGTGAACTTAAGTTCCTAAAAACAAAATGTACCAGGCGTAACGGCCAGTATGCAGTTACAGTTACTGTAAAACGGCTTTTAGCAAGATGTTATTTATATAACATGTAAAATAAATCAACGGATTTTAATATTTCACAACAATAATATAATCTTAGTGGCTTTTTTTATGTCATCTGCAAATAAGTTCTACAGTTAACTGATTTTTTAAACAAGCATGTCATAAAAAACACAACTGTGTCACGATATACACAGTATAATTTTTATAAAAAATATTCATGTAACTATTTAAAATCATAAGTTTTAATTGGTCTCAATCAAATTGATTGCCACTCAAAAATAAAAATCTATTTTTAACAAAAAAATAACACTTTTTGTATAATTTTTGCATGCTTATTCCTATATATGGGGACTTTAAGGGGGGATTGCTTATGTATCCTAAGGGGGCATCGTGCACAGACTAACAGACTATAAAATATCAGACTTAGTTGTAGCAATAAGTCTAAGCTTAATTTGTGGTTCTTGTTTGCAAGCAACCGTACAAAACACAGGAGTTCAAAACAAACAAGTCTCGGTCGCACAAACACCAAATACAAACCAAGAACAAACAGTACTAACACCCGATGGACCACGTGTATTAAAAGTCGTTTTCAAAGAATCTCAACAAAACGGCAGCTTTGATAAACCAAGTGCCGATGGCACTGCAGCTAATTCTGGACTCTTGGCCAAACGGCTATTTAATCCTGATGGAACCTTGCTATCCCAGGACCCAACTTCTCCTAATTGGCCTAAATGGCTAAATACAATAGAAATTGGCATAAGCGGAAAAAATAACTTGTCTGCTGATAATGCCGACTGCGCAAGATTTGCAACGGCTGAGGAATCTACCAACACTCAATGCGGTTCTGGCACTGCCCAATTTGCCTGCGGTGCTCCATCTAAGTTTTATAGAATTAGCGAATACGACTGCGCGAAACAAAGCCAATACAAAAACGCTCCAAGCACACAAATAGGAAATGGCGGCCCACAAGATGGAGTCTACATCAGAATTACCCTAAATAGAGATAAAAATTTCTTAGCACCATGGGAAAATATACTTGCAGTTTTAGAATATACTGCATCTTCAATACAACCTTTTACAAGAGATATGACTAAATGCTGGAAATCTGACGGCAACATCGACCTCTCTGACCCAGCCTGTTCAAGTCAAACCTGGCAAACTTATCTCAAAAAAAACTTTGCTGATACCGTCCAATCCTTCTTAATGCTTATACCACCAACACACTCGTTTGTAACAGCTTCTACCCCATTAGGCAGAACTCCAATTGTTTCGAAACAATTTTACATCCCCCTAGCTATGGACAAAGAATTAAATATTTTTCAAATTTCAAGAATTAGGGCAGTTAATGATATTTCTAATGATTCTGATTTTACTAAGTGGTGTAACCCATCTCTCCAACAAACCGGGGCTAACAACTCAGCATTATGTATGGGCACTGTTTTTTACTCGTTAACACTTTATAGGATGTAAAATGAAAATAAATATAGATTCATTAATTATTATTATATTGGTCTGTATATCAGTTAGCACATTAGTTGGTTGTGCAACGAATAAAACTGATTCTAACCAAAATTCTATATTAAAAGTAGTAGACATTGGACCAACAAACGGTGAAAAAACAGGGGCAAAAATAATTTTCAATCAGTCCAATTTTTATACTTTTACCAATCCACACCCTCTCACAAATTGTTCAGGAGATATAAAAACCTATTTTCATCTATTTAATTTACAAAATAATACTCCAGAGAGTTATCCAGAAAACACGGCAAATACAGCAAAAAATTTGAACCCGAAATTTATTAAAAATATTTCCTTAGACCTCACAGATTACACTCAAACTGAATCAAACCCAAAGGCAGCATATTGCTTATTAAAAAATGAATCTATTTTTAACTCAACTAATCTGAGATGTGCTAGCTTTAGGCAATCGAGTTTTCAAAATTTTGGCTTTTATTCGTTCTTAGATGCAGAATGCGAAAAACTAGGCCCACTACAGAGTTCAGCTTCATCACTCAATAAACTTATGGCTGGCGGAGTATACATAGATCTGGATCGAAGTTTCTTAGCTACCAATGAGAACTTAATATTGCACTTAACATATTTACCATTGCCAATTATTCTCACCGAAGATAGTGATCCTACATATCCTATTTGGCCCATTTTTAGAATACACCTATTACAAACTGGCGAATCTTTAGCAGATTTAGAAAATGCTTTTCAACCAAGAAATCTCTTTTATACTTCTGATAGCAATGTTCAAAAAATAGCTTATACTTTTGCTGTTCTATCACCGCAGACACAAGAAGTCAGAGAAGATCAAATTTTTATCCCACTTTCTATGAATCCCAAAGTAGACCGCATACAAATTGAGAGATACTCAGGTTCTGCAATGTTGTTAGAAGCAAGCCTTATAAGATCTGGTAGCGTATATAGTCCTGCACAAGGAGGTGCAAAGTGATTTCAATTTACAATAATATAAAACAACTCCTATTTACTTCATGCCTAAGCTTTATTCTTATTTCATGTACCAATAACAGTGGTTTTTTTATTAACAAGAAACCAACTGCCGCATCTCCTACTCCAAGTCCAAGTACAGTTGAAAAAAATATTTTCACTATCACAAAAGTTATAAAATCCAACGTAGAACCAAATTCTCTAGTTGATATCTTAAGCGAACTCACCGGAGAGATTGGCCAAATTTGTTCACAAATAGTTCAAACTGACAACAATCAAACTCAAAATATTGCCACATGTGTTTGTCAATTTACATACACCAAAAGAGATGGTTGGGTTGAAACATGGTCCACTCAACCAAGTTATCTTGAATCAAACCTAATACGATGTCCATACCAGGGAGTACCACTAGATAGTGCAAATATCAGTGTTCGCATTGTTAATCAAGCCACTGGGGGAAAAAGCAATGAATTAGCATTTCCTCTTTATGGAAGACAAACTGCTCTAGACAGTAACCATCCTCTCAATTATGTACAAGTGAGAAGATATCAGTGTAAAGACGCGATTTTTATTCCTAATGTTTTTGACGGAAGTATTTATGATCCTTTTCTTTCAGAAGATAAATATCTAACATACCCAGTTAATTTCTTTACCACTAATATGGGTGGCACATTAACTCAATTTGTTGAAAAAATAAAGCCCACTCAAGGAGCTGGTTTTATTTGTCCATCAGACACCTCACAACTTCTAGTTCCCCAGATTTTTAGTTTCGGAACAAATCAATCTCCCAAACTTGGCTTAAAAATGTCTCCATTAGATATTCAAGACGAATTTGATAGACAGACATTTTATTTAGCAAAAGAAAAATTTGGCGTGTTTCAGATCGCTTTTAATACTTTTATTGCTCCAGGACTTGTCTCATCTGAAGCAAAGCCAGTACAAAATAGCTCTTCTAGCAAGAAAACTCAGCCACCTCCTCCTTTGGGTTTTGCAGCACAGCCATACAGATACCAAAATGGAGAGGAGTCCTGCCCAGCAGATTCGTTTTTACCAAAAGGTTTTAGATGGGTAAAAGTTTGGCAGTGGAGAGCTTCACTACCAGCTAGAGCCTA
>JACRAO010000082.1 GCA_016213345.1 Bdellovibrio sp.
AATTTTTTTCAGTTTGTTTTAAAACTTTGAAATTATTAAATCCCCAAGCATTTTGCAGTGGTCCTGTGTTTTGTCCTTGGGGATCCTGTATTATTCCGTTTGATGCACCGGTTAATGTTAGCGCTAAAGGGCCTCCCGTGTGGGAATATGGAATAGAAATTAAATATACTGAATATTTGCCAATAGGATTAGGGGGAGGAACTGGTTGACAAACTGGTCGGATAAAGTGTCTGCGCCTACCGCAGATTGGCAACACTACTGGAGGTGTGTCACTGAAATTTTCGTAATAAGTTCTTTTGTACATTGTTGGTTTAAATGGATAAGTATGACTGTTTCCTATGTTTAGATCCAAGAAATAATTATGGAATAATGGAATATTATTGGCTGATAAAATAATCTCGTCTCCTCCGTAGCGATAAACACCGTTTGGATAAAATAAAAATAATTCAAATTGAATCAGTAAATGTGCCGGAGCTTGTTCGCCTAAATCAAGTCTAATGCTTCGTGTGTTATTGGGTACGGTTGTCTGCCCCGGGAAAGGACCAAAAAACTGTCTATCAGATCTATTATATGCAAGTTGTGAAGTACTAACAGGTGGTTGAGGTGTCCAGTTAGATATGGAATTTAAAATTTCATCATAATCTGAAAAGCTTTGAGTATGGATGTTAAACGAAGCTTCGACTTGCTCGAAACTTGTAAATGTAGGCGTGACTAAATCTGATAAAGATGTCGGGTCACACAAAGGATTATCTTTTTCGACAGTATAGATATTTTTATAAAAATCTGAGCCACCACGATTTTTTACTTCAAACAAAATAGGAGATATCTTGGCAGTGCACGCTGTAGTGTTGCTAAATATGACTTGTTGTCTGATATATGGCCAAGTGAGGCTTACAAGTGGAGGACCTTGATCAAGTGGAGTAATGACATGGGTTAAAATATTGGTTTGATAGTTAGTGTTAATGCACGCACATTTTTTATCATCTAATACTTTTCCTGATGGGCATTGCAGAGGACATAGCTCACCTGAAACAGTTGATTGAGAAATACATTGATTTAAGAGGCTTGTAAAATCGTTAAATGTTGGACTGTCGCAATTAAAAAAACTTTTATTTTGGCATTTTGTTTCGATTAAGTATTGTCTACAGCGCAAACAAAATTGAAACTGCTTGCTTTTTGGGTCCAAATTAGAACACTGGATTTTTGCTAATTCTGATTCATTGGGGGTAGATTGTGATGTATTGCCATGCGTTGAACTAGATTGATCGCTTTGAGTGGTGGAACCGCTGTTTGTTGATTGTAGAGAAAAAGATTTATCTTTTACAGAAAAATCATTTATGCAGCCAGTAAAGTAAGTACACGATATTACTATGTAAATAATGTGTCTATAAATTTGCACTAGAAAATCCCCTTTAATTAATCCCCTATATAAGAACATTTTAAATGCATTAATGCATTGAGTCAACAAATAGTTTTAGTTTATAATTTATGAGTAAACACAATGCTAATAGACATTTTTTGCAAATATTATTTAATGTTCTGCATAAATCAAAGCCATTTTCATCTCAGCCATTGGACGAAATATCTGTGATTTAAAACTACACGCAAGACTATTTGCTAAAAACCAAGTCGTTCCGGGCGATAAAGAGAAGCTTCGTGAATATGTGTGATGTTCGGATAAGCTTTGTCGTCCCAGGCTGCTAGTGTTAGTGCAAGTCTCAGGATTTTATGACGACTTCTTAAACTTTCTGCATCTAAAAAAATGCTTTCATTTTTCCAGGTCGGATTTTTTTCGAAAAATTTTTCTAATTCATATGGCTTTAACTGTCCTGGTGGCGCACCGTATTGATTTATTAGTCTGGATTTTACTTTGTTGATTTTATCTTTTAGTTGATTAATTTTTCCGGCAGGTAAAACATTGAACTCACCTAAAGTGCCTGTAACCTTTAAAACAATATCAATTCTGTCTAAAATCGGACCCGATAGTTTTTTAAAATAACGCTCCATATGATGAGTGGGGCAATGACAGAGCTTTATTTTCATGCTTTTCAGAGTTGTGCTTGTATATGGCAGTGGTATAGATTTGGGCCAACCACCGCAAGGGCATAAATTTCCACTAGCAACCAAAGTAAATCTAGCGGGTAACTCAATAGTGCCTTGTTTTCTGGTTAACGTTACCACGCCTTGTTCTAATGGCTCCCTTAAGGCTTCGCGACTATCGCGATGCCATTCTAAAATTTCATCTGCTATCAGTAAACCACCATGAGCTAAACTAAATTCTCCAACTCGTAAAATCGTTCCAGATGTTGAACCAATTAGTGCTGCAGGTCTGACGTGAACGCTGATTTTGCGAATGGCAGAATAAATATCTTTATTCTTTGAAGACAAATTTAATTCGGCAAGTAAAATTTGATTTAATTTATCTTTAGGCAATGGAGCCTCGTGCAATACGCTTAGCCACTCTATTGCATGGCTTTTGCCCACACCTTTAGGGCCAAGCAGTAGTAAATGATGTTCCCCAGCTGTCGAAGCGCAAAGCACTCTCTCTAAAGAAGGCGAAATAGGTAAAAGAGTTAACTCTTCGTCTGTTATAACTGTCTGATCTTTTTCCGCTCTGTCATATTAATTCATATTGATTACACTGTTCGGCAGAGAACTCAGATAAAATTTTCCAGGCTTCAGATAAGTTTTCTATCAATAATATGACCGGTGGTTTGTTTTTAAAAACACAGCTTTCCTTAATTACTTTTAAACTCTCATAAGCTTGTATTTTTTCTGAAACTGGTAAAAGAAGAAAATCCACTCTCTCTTTTGTGCAGGCATAAATGGCTCTTGTGATTTGTCCTACGGGTTTTACATTTCCGTCTAAGCCTAATTCACCACAAGCAACCCACTTCGTATGTTCAAGCTCAGGAGATAGGCTTGGCTTTTTTGTTAATAAAACGGAAAGCGCAATTGCTAGATCTGCATTGGTTCCTTGTTTTTTTATGTTTGCAGGCGAGAGATTGACAACAATTCTTTTTTTAGGAAATGGCAATTCTGATGTCTCAATGGCTGCTTTGACTCGTTCTTTTGCTTCTGAAACTTCTGGACTTGGAAGGCCCACTATTTGAAAGTGTGGTATTTGAAACGAGCTTGAAACTTCTACCCACTGTAGCATGGGTGTTGGATCACAATTTAAAGGTGCGCCAATTTTGGGTAACATGCTGATAGTTTTAAG
Source organism: Bdellovibrio sp. (assembly GCA_016213345.1). GTDB lineage: Bacteria > Bdellovibrionota > UBA1018 > UBA1018 > UBA1018 > JACRAO01. The sequence goes on from JACRAO010000082.1 coordinate 3,221, forward strand.
CAAGATTAATGCCAGCTTTTTGCATGAAACTTTAGTACTAATAGTATGAAAAACAGTCAGTGTGTCTTAAATGTAGACTTATTATGATTTTAGGGATTTTATTAAAGTGTCCTTGGCGGCGTTTATTGCTTCTGCTATTTTTTGAGTGTCATGTATTGTTTTCTGTGACCACTGTAGTGCGTCTTGCGATGCGGCCTTGTCTGGATGATATTGCTTTATTTTGTCGTGATATGCTTTTGTAATCTCATTTTTTGTTGCATTTTCAGAAACGCCTAATATTTCATGTGGTTTGCCATGAATGTCAATTCCTATGGGTGGTTCTGGTTTGTGTTTTTCTGCTGGTTTATTCTTAGAAGTTAGGAGTTTTTTTATACATTTTCGCTCCGGTTGTGTTTTGGTATTGCTTTCTTTTTGTTTAAATTTTGTTCTCCCAAAACCAGGTCTAAAAAAAATCAATACGGCTATAAATAGGCCAAAAATTACAATTTGTGAGATGTAAAAAACCCTTTCCATTAGTTCTGCTCTTGTAAGCTGGATGTCCATAGTTATTATTATGCCTGATTTTTTTCATTTTGGCACGAAATGTGCTTATAGAGTGTAGACATTAGTTTATATGAATTTTAAGCAAATTTTGATTATTATAGGTTTAATCGTTACAGAAATGTGTTTTGATATGGCACATTCTGCTGAAGTGCTTTGTCCAAAACAATTTTTAGCTCATCGTAAAGGCTCACCAACATGCTGGGTTTCGTATCGTTTGAACTCCGATACAGAACTATGTATTTCGCACGCACAATGGGTAGAGTTGCTCAAATATTCACAAGACTTGTCTTTATGCGGAAAGTGGATCGGAAAATGGAAAGTACTAGCACCTCCAGTAAATGAAGAAAACTTATTAGGAAAAAATGAAAAGCGTATTTTTTATCGATTTTATGGCAGTATATTTGTTCCCAATCACAATACATCTTCATATATTTTTGGTGTCATAAAAAATAAAATCGAATTAACTAGAGAAAAATTTTCAGAGATTTTGCAACATAATGACACATTTGGAATATCAAGAAAACTTTTTTTAAACGAAGATAAACCTTTTTCATTATTTTCGTTTTATCGCCTTGTTGGATTTGTCCACGTCTTTACAATAACCGGAATTCATTTGTTTTATTTAGCATATTTTATTCAAAAAATATTGAGTTATCTTTGTTATTTATGTGGAGTGACGACGCCATGTGGTTTGCGATTATCTAATATGGCCTCTTTCGTTACTTGGTTTTTTGTTTGGGTTTTGTCTGGAATGCGACCTGGTATGTGTCGTCCATGGATAATCTTGGGTGTCAGGCTGCTAGCTAAACGTCTAGGATATAAATTCACTTCTTTATCACCATTGTGGATTGCTATTTTCTCTGATCTAAGTGCTGCAATTATGTTAGATGGATCGTTTTTGTCTTTTTTTTATTCATTTCCT
>JACRAO010000081.1 GCA_016213345.1 Bdellovibrio sp.
CTAATGGAAAATTATGCCAAAAAGTTTATATCATTTTGGAATCAACTTCCAAACCGCTTGAGCATTCAGAATTTAACTAAAGGAGAAACAAAGAGCCCTACAAGTATATATGATCTTAATAAAGAAATGATTAAAAATACAAAAAATGAATGTAAATTTTGGTTACAATCTGAGGATTCTTTGTTTGAAATTCTAGAAAGAAAAAAATTAACAGATTTTTTGGAGTTTTTTTTAGGTTTTATGAATAATATATATTCAACACACTCTGAAAATCCCAAATTATATTTACCGATTGATTTTATTCAGGCCTGGTCATTGCAAAAAACTAAAGCTTCGTTTAAAGGGGGACTGACAGCTTTTAGAAAATATTTATTGCAAATGGCTAACAACTTGGGTGCTCATATTGTTGAAAAAGGTCTTTGTGAAAAAATAGAAATTCATTCAGGACGTTATCAAAATATTGAAGTAGATGGCAAAAATGTTGCTAGTCCAGCGCTTATTTTAGGATCTTCACTTTCTTGTTTGTCTTCTGACTTTTGTATTTGGAAAGGGAAAAGTTTTTTTCATCATTTGAAAACTCGGCCAGAGCCTTTGGGGTGGAGATTAACGCTGGCTATGTTGATTGATGAAGAAGGCCTTTTAGAGGCTATGCCTGCGCACAGTGTTTATCAAAGTTTGGGTGCTGTGCCTTTAGAAATAGAATTAGCCAGTCCAGGTGACTATGAATTGGACGCGGGAAAATCAAAATTAGTTTTTTTAAGATCTATCATGCCATTTGAGAGTGAAAGCCTAGAAGCGGAGCATCAAAGAACAATGGTTTCTAGGATGTATAGAAAATGGAATGAACTATTCCCTTTTGCAGAAAGGCATATTAAAAAAATTTATCCAGATTTTAGATCTAAAAATTTTCAAAGAGAGTTTTCTGAAATTTTTGGATTTGTTGCTTTAGATTATATGCCATTAAATTTAAGAGTGTTTTCAAATAAAACCAGTTCTGGTGTAGGTTCTTACAGTGGTATTGAGGGTTTATACGTGGCTACGTCTGAGTCGTATCCTGATTTGGGTTCTTTGGGGTGGGTTGTGGCAGCTTTAGAGTGCGTGTCGTCACAGGCACATAGACAGGCACATAGATTAGGAATTGCTGGGCCATTTGGGTAGGATCGTGATACTATGCTGTTAGCAAAGTAGCAAACAGTTGAGAAACTACTTTTTAAAAATTATGTTTCGAGCCGGTCGGCATCCTGCCTCTCCGGGGGCCCCTTGGCCATCCATGGCCGAATCGCATCCGGCTCCCCCGAGGCCGGCTCGAAACATAATTTTTAAAAAGTAGTTTAACAAAATATTAATTTTGCTAGCAGTATAATATCACTAGGAGATGCATGTGATGTAGGAGATGACTGTGATTGCACGTTATACGCAAGAAGAGATGGCAAATATTTGGAGCGATCAAAATCGCTACTTGCTTTGGCTGAGAGTCGAAGAAGCCGTTTGTGAAGAACTATTAAAACATAAGCTTATTTCACAAAAGGAATGGAAAATTTTACATAATAAGTTCCAGAAACTAATTTCTAAAGGTGGGGTTTCACCTGATAAAGTTAATTTTTGTGAAAAAATCACTCGTCATGATGTAATTGCGTTTACTACAGTACTCGCCAAGGAATTAGGACCTTTATCGCGTTATGTGCATTTTGGTTTAACGTCTTCTGATGTCGTTGACACTGCCTTGGCTTTGCAAATCAAACAATCAGGTGATATTTTACTAAAGGATATTGACAGACTTTTAAGAGTGTTAAAACAAAATGCACTAAAATATAAGAGTTTGCCAACAATAGGCAGATCGCATGGTATTTTTGCGGAGCCTATGGCGTTCGGGTTAAAATTTTTAGGTTGGTATGCAGAATGGAAAAGAAACAAAACACGTTTAAGTAATGCTTTAAATGAAATTTGTTTTGGCAAACTTTCTGGTGCCGTAGGTGTAAACTCGCATTTTAGTCCAGCTGAAGAAAAAAGAATTTTAAAGCGCCTTGACCTGCAAAGAGAAACTGTGAGTACACAGGTTGTGCCCAGGGATCGACACGCAGAGATTTTGAGTACCTTGGGCATTTTGGGATCATCTTTAGAAAGAATGGCAGTAGAATTGCGGCATCTTCAGCGCTCTGAGGTGGGAGAGGTTTTAGAAGGGTTTGAGAGCGGACAAAAAGGTTCTAGCGCTATGCCGCATAAAAGAAATCCCATTTCTGCTGAAAATCTAACTGGCTGTGCCAGGGTTTTGAGAGCTTATGCACAGACAGGATTAGAGAATATGGCCCTTTGGCATGAGAGGGATATTAGTCACTCTTCTGTGGAGAGGATAGTGTTTCCAGATTCGTTTATTTTATTGGATTATGCTCTTTGTAGAATGACGCGTATGTTAGATTCACTTGTGGTTTGTAAAGACAGGGTTTTAAAAAATTTAGAAACTGCAGGACCATTGGTTTTTTCTGGGCATTATCTTTTGAGATTAGTTCAAATGGGGGTTAATAGAGAAGATGGGTATCGTTGGATACAGAAGTGTGCACTTGAGAGTTTAGATCAAAAAAAGGATTTTTTTGATCTAATGAAAAATCACCCGGAAATAAAAAAGTATTTTAAAACAGATGAGTTTAAAAAAGAAAATTTAATGTCTTACCAATTAAGAAATGTTTCAAAAATTTATTATGAAGTATTTAGGAATAAATAGATTCGGGCAGACAACGTTAGAGTATATTTTGATTTTATTTATTGTTGTTAGTACCGCGTACATAGTTGGTACAAAGTTTATTAAGCCAACGTATAAAAAGCTTTCCCAAAGAATAGAAGCGAAAATCCAAGATACGTTCAAAAATTCTCTTTATTATTTTCCTGTGAAAAAGGTCAGGTAGAATGGCAAAACTAACAAACGGATTGACTAACATTTGGGGGACTTAAGGGGGGATTAGGGGGGTAATCCTGTTGGTCAATCCGTTTGCTACTTCCAGTATATAGAGCAAAAACCGTGCCGCGTCGAGTTAAAAATTACTATAATGTTTTCGATATGTTAATTTTTAGCTAGTGTCTAAGCTTTTGACAATTATGGTCAAATATTGTATTTTTTAGATATTTTGTTAGTGAAAAAGTGTGTAAAATTAACTAGTTATATAAAAGGTGTCTATTTTTTAGACAACTCACTGTAATTTTTTCAGTCACTCCAGGCTCTCCATCATTTTAATTTATACTTAATAAATATCTTGAATTAGCAAAATAACTCAATAAAAAAGTTATTTATAAGCGTTCGTAATTGCTAAGTTATTAGTGCGGCTTAAACAGAAAAATATAGGTAGTTATATATTTCATTTTGTTATTTTTTTGCCGCCCATTTTATTAAATTTCAAGCCATAGCATTTCTAAGGCATTTTTAAATTAATGCATAAAAAATATTTACTAAATAATATTTAATAAAAAAATTATTATATAAGTTTTTGATATTTAAAGTTTATTTACATAACCATACATATGTCATTATTTTTAGGCATAGAAATTGCTATAGAACGAAACGGTTTCAGTAGTTGTGAAGTGGTTGGAAGCCTGATTGTTTATGTGTTTTGGTTTGTGTTATGCCAAGATGATAATAAAAATTTGCCCTAATATTGGGCTATTTACTAAAGGAGTAAAAAAATGAACAGTAATTATTTAAAACTGATATTTAGGTTAAGTGGTGTGAGCATGAGTGTTTTTGTTTTCACGTTTCTTATTATGTCGCCTTATGTGCGAGGAGAGTTGGTTTATGATAATGCAAGCGCTATTGCACAAGTAAGTGCGCAAACGGCTGTACATAAAAATAATTTAAATCAACTAGATCAAAATGTTGCTGATCACACATTAGAAGACTCTGAAAATCAAGGAGCAATTCAAGGTGGTCAAACAGTGGCGCCAATTATTATTCAGCAAAGACCAACAGCTATCACTACTTCTGAAGCAAGTAGCACTGCTGCACAATCGACAAATATTTCTAAAACAGAACTGTTAAGACGTGAGCGAATGCGTGAAGAAGTAAAAAATGAAGATGTTTTGCAAGAACGTCTCGAAACATTAAGACTAAAAGATGAACAAAAAAGAACAGACCAAATTTTAAGCAATAACCTGATTAATCAAAATTCAGGATTACAAAACATGCAAAATGCGTCTCAGCAAAATTCGGGTAATATGAATTTAAATCAAAGTGGCACGGGTAATTTGCAAATTCAAACTGAATCTCTTATAACGCCTACTACTGCAGAAAATACGAATGGAACACAGACAAACGTCGCTATTGCTTCTGCAACAAATAGTGCTGCTACGTTGCAGGAAAGTGGCTTGCACAAAGAAGGTTCCAGCCATGGGGCTGGAGTTAGTCTTGCTCCTAGGATTGGTATGGCAAATATGTCAGACAGTCAGACTTTTAAGATAGATTCACGTTACAGTGCTGGTATTGGACTGGGCGTAGATGTTTCTAGTCACGCTGTTATTGAGTTGGGCTATGCGTTTAATGAATATGGTGTTTCGTATACAAGTGGAGATTTTTTTGTAGCAAATTCTATTGCTTATGCCAGTGGTGGTGGTTATCAGAAAAATTTTGACCCAGTAGCTATGAAACAAAACGTATTTGAAGGCGGAGTAAAACTTAACATGCTAGGTAACGACTCTAAAATTAAGCCCTTTATTGGTGGTGGAGGAGCATATTCAAAAAGTTATATTAACTATGATCAAAAAGTAATACAAATCATGCGCCAATCTTATGGGTTAAACCACCTCACCGATGATTATGAAGTATCGTCTTTCTTGGGTTATATGTCTACTGGGTTAGACATTAAACTTGGGGATTCTATAGCACTAGGTGCTGCATTTAAGTATTACAAAGTTCTATCTGCAAAAGAAAATGGTGTAATAAATGTTAATGGAATGTATGGTAACGCTTATTATCCGTACGGCTACTATTCAACTGGTGAATACGAAAAATCAATGGTTGGCGGATCTTTAGCTCGCTCTAGCTTCTATACCATTACTGCAGGAGTAAGTTTTAACTTTTAGTAAAATATATCAAAAATATGTCTTAAAATATATCAGGGAGGCCGCATAAACATAATAGGTGGCTATATGCCCGCGGGCATGTGGTCACCTGTTGTTATATTCTGAATATCCTGAAAAGTTTCCTTTATTCCCTCAGCATTTTGTTTTATGATCCCCGTAACTATGGAAACACAAACACTTCGTTATAATGAGGGTACTCGTATGAGCCAAACACAACAAAAAGCTTTTCGTTTAGAAAATCTAACCGAAAAATGGGGCTTTAAGCTATATAATCTTATTTTTGATTTGCCTGGTGAAAAAGTAAATAAGCTAAATAATCTAGTTATAAAAGAATTCGAAGACATCTTGAGTCAACTTGAGCAAATGAATGGCAAAATAGACACTCTAGTTCTATCTTCGTCTAAACCCGGGATCTTTATTGCAGGCGCAGATATTACTATGATTCAAGGCATGAAATCTCCAGAAGAAGCACAAGAAATGTCTCGATATACTCAAAAACTCATGGATAGATTTGAAGATTTACCGTTCCCAATCGTTGCAGCTGTCAATGGTGCAGCACTTGGTGGCGGGTTTGAGTTTTGCTTAGCTTGTAGCGCAACTGTAATGTCAAATGATCCTGCTGCTAAGGTAGGTCTACCAGAAGTTTTATTAGGCATTCTTCCCGGTATGGGTGGGTGTGTTAGGTTACCCAGAAAAGCAGGTATTGCAACAGCTCTAGATTGTATACTAACAGGAAAAACTCTAAATGGAGAAAAAGCATGGCGTGCAGGAATGGTCGAAGCTTGTTTGCCGAAAGAAGATTTTTTAAACTCTGTGTTTAAATGGACTAAAGCAAACCTGAAAGCTTTGCAAGTCGGGAAACGCCTAGCAAAGGAACCAAAACTAGGTGGTATGGGTGGAGTGATGGGTAGTTTGTTAGAAGGCAATCCACTTGGTAAAAATGTAATATTTAAAAAAGCTAAGGCTGGTGTTTTAGAAAAAACCAAAGGTCAGTATCCTGCACCGCTTGAAATTTTAGAAATTCTTAAAACTAATGGCATTTCTTGTGGTCCAAAGCTAAAAGGCTCAGAACGAGAAAAAACACTCATTCGCGAAGCCCAAGGTTTTGGCAAAGTAGCGGCTACAGAGATTTCAAAAAACCTCATCCGCCTTTTCTTTTTGACTGAAGGGGTTAAAAAATCCCAAGGACTTCCGCAAGGTAAAGTTGCTCAAGCTAAATCTGTAAAACAAGCAGCTGTTTTAGGTGCTGGAGTTATGGGAGGTGGGATAGCACAACTCTTTGCTGAAAAAAATATACCAATACGAATGAAAGATATTAATAATGACGCTTTAGCTAAAGGGGTGTCACAGGCTTCTCAGATTTTTAAAAAACAAGCGCAGAAGAGACGGATCACGCAGAGGGAGTACTTACAGAAACTAAATCTTATTTCTCCAGTTTTAGATTATACAGCTTTTCAATCTATAGATCTTACGATCGAAGCTATTGTAGAAAACATGGATATAAAGAAAAAAATCTTAAAAGAACTAGAAGGCTTTGTTAAAGATGATACGGTGATTGCTTCGAATACTTCTTCGCTTTCTATTACTGAAATACAAAGTGGCTTAAAAAATCCAAGTCGAGTAGTTGGGATGCACTTTTTTAATCCAGTTAGCCGCATGCCTCTAATTGAAGTTATAAGGGGCGAAAATACTTCGGATGAAGCAGTGACTACTGTTTTTCAACTTAGTAAGAAACTCGGAAAAACTCCAATTGTAGTAAAAGATGCACCTGGATTTTTGGTAAATCGTTTGCTCATGCCATATCTCAATGAAGCCACTTGGCTTTTGGCAGAAGGTGCTCCGGTACCTGAGATTGATGAAGCTATTTTAGCTTTTGGGATGCCTATGGGACCCATGGAACTTGTTGATGAAGTAGGGATAGATGTTGGTGACAAAGTAGCACATATATTACATCATGCTTTTGGAGCAAGAATGGAACCATCGCCTTTGCATGCAAAAGCAGTGCAAGCAGGCAGACTTGGTAGAAAAGTAAACAAGGGAATTTATATTTATGATCATTTTTCTAAAGAGCGAAGATTGGATTCAGAAATTTATCAAGTCTTAGGTGTACAAGTGCAAGCTGGAAAAATTACAAAAGAGGAGATCGTAGATCGTTGTATTTTGCCAATGATTAATGAGGCGAGTCGTTGCTTAGAAGAACAAGTTGTGAGTCATGCATCGCAAGTAGATTTAGGAATGATTATGGGAACCGGGTTCCCTCCGTTTAGGGGAGGACTGTTGAGATATGCTGATTCAATAGGCATTCAAGAAATTGTTAACAAGCTTAAGCAATATTATGAAAAAATTGGGCCTCGCTTTGAACCTTCGCCTATATTGATACAAATGGCAGAAAAAGGAAAAAATTTTTATGAAGTATAATATCTGACATCTGTTTGGTAGATCTTTTTATGTTTTTTAAAGGCTGTTTTAGGTCATTTTGGTTTAGTTCCTGGACAAGGTGGGTGGGGCTTCGTTATTTAAAATCCAAAAAACACTCCATGTTTTTAAGTTTTATTACAATGATTTCTATTTTGGGAGTTGGTATTGGCGTTACTTCTCTCATTGTTGTCTTATCTGTTATGGATGGCTTTGAAAAAGAATTAGAAAGCCATTTGATGGTCACTGATTTGCATATTCTTATTACTCCACATGATAATTTTTCAGACTATAAGCAGGGTTTTGTGCCAAAAGGTTCTTTTGAGAAAACAGCCGCTTATAAAATGATTTCCGAGATAAATGGAACACAAATATGGAGCGTAGTAAGTACCGAAGTCATTTTAAGAACGAGTAGAAAAGTTACTGGAGTTATTGTCAAAGGTGTTGCACCTCAAAGATTACAATTTTTAAAAAAACAATTGACAGAGACAGCAGCGCCACAGCTTTTGATCGAAAAACAAGGCGGAGAAACGTTGAGATTGCCTTCTGTTTTTATAGGTCACGAGCTTGCTTATGAAATGGGTATTTTGCCGGGTGATAATGTTACTTTGGTTTCTCCCACAGAGACAGAAGGCCCACTTGGCAACGTACCCCGTTTAAAAAGATTTGTTGTGGCTGGTGTTTACCATACTGGACTTCCAGAGCAAGAACTCCACACTGTCTTTACAGACGAAACAAACGTTTATTCTTTTTTAAAAAAATCAGATGTAGTAACGAGTTGGGAAATTACTTTAAAAGATTTCAAAAAAGCACCATCGTTATCTCAAAAAATGCAGCCCTTAGTTTCAGAAAAATTA
>JACRAO010000083.1 GCA_016213345.1 Bdellovibrio sp.
ACTAGATCTCACAGAAATTGAAAAAAGAATTTTAATAGACCCATGGATAAAAAAAGTCAAACTCGAAAAAGTCTTCCCCAATTCAGTTCGTATTTCTACTCAATTTAGAAAGCCAATAGCACTCTTACAAGGCGAAAAAGCTAATATCAGTTACCTTGACGAAGAAGGTATTATTTTTGGCCGACTAAATCTGACACTCAAAGAAGACTTACCTATCATTTCTGGAGTTCCACTAAAAGTTACATATCTAGTACAAAAAACACTTAATTTATTGCAGTTATGGGAAACCAGTGGTCAAAAAAAATTACCCCCGATTTCTAATGTTCTTTATGAGGAAGACAAGGGTTATCGAGTTATCATTTCATATCCACTAATAAAAAATCAAAAGCAGTCATTATTAAAAAATCGCGTTATTGTAGAGCTAGGCCATCAAATTAACGAAGAAACAAGAACTTCATTAGAGCAACTAGATAAAGTTGTGAAGTACTTACAAACTAAAAATATTGTTGCGCGTCAAATCTGGGCAAACACTGGTAAAAAAGTGATTGTAAAAATTACCTCCGGCCCTTAGCACAGTTATTTTTCACTGGCCGCATCCTCCACGCCCTCAATATGGCTTTTTATTTGTGCGAGTGTCCCAGCATCTGCCGCCGCTCTGAGTGTAGACATAATGGTTGAAAAAGAAAGTTTTAGAGCTGATACAGCGTTAGTTAGATCCAAAGCAGGGCTAAATTTCCATTTAAACTCGATATCTTCGCTTGCTTCTTGAGTGTTAAACCTTACACTGTAATTTACGCCACATAGAGTTTTATCTTTTTTTACTTTAATTTTTATTTTCTTTAATTTAAAACCAATCGGGATATTTACCGTGCCCCAATCTTTAACAACGCCAGCGCTGAGATCTATTAGTCCCGGTGCAAAACGGATGTCTTCTGGATCTTTTTCACCGTCATCTCCGGTTTCGCCGTCTTTCTTTTTTGCGTTTCCGTCTTCGTCTTCAAGTTTTATTCTCTTTACACAAAACTTGAACTCATTAACAGAAGTAGCAAAATAAACTTCAGGACTTGTTATAAAGATTGCTCCCAATCCTGCAAGACTAAAAGAATCGCTAGAAATAGTAATATCCGAGGTAACCGGATTTCCCACAGTGGTTCCGCAACCTGTTTGAAATAAAAGTGATGGAACTATCAACGAAATAAAAACCATAAACAAGTTTTGTTTTTTAAACAATTTAGTGCGTTTCATGTTTTTCTCCTTTTGTTAGCGGGAAAAGCGCTAACTCTATATGATAAATATCTGCTAGTATTTCGTTTGAGGTTTCAAGGTTTTTTATTTGTTCTAGTGCGTTATTTAGAATTTCACGAACTTTAAAAAAATTTTCCTCTGTTATAGCAAAAGAATGGCCCATAAGATGTCGTTTCTCACTTGGTGTATTTTCGATAGACTCTGAGGCAAGTTGGAACATTTCCTTATGAAACTGTGTAAGCGCCAACCGATAAACTCCACCTAGACAGTCAAGATTTTTTTTAGTTAACACATAAGTTGTCCCGTCTTCATTTTGTTTTATAAAATTATTTTTAATTAAGAAATCTAATGCTTTTTTTATCTCTAACAATGGCACATGTACATTGAGGTGATTTTGAATCCATTCTGGCTCGGCTTGAAAAAGCGGCAAAGCGGCCATTTCTCTAATAGCGACATAAAACCAGTGAGTGAGGTATTGTTGTACTTCGAGTTCTTTTGGATTTTGTTTTTTGTATTGAACAAAATGCTTTATTTGTTCAAACGCTTGCAGTCTTACTTCTTGAGAATCTGAGCTACCCAATATTACTATGGTTTCGAAAAAATGCTGTTCTTGTTTCGAAAGGTGCATAAATGGCATAAGCTTTAAAAGACTTTTATGCGAAAGATGTCGTGCTCCTGAAAGTACCATTGGCAGGTAACCTGTTGCAAGCCCGACTTGTTTTGAAAATGATCTAAGTGAAAAACCTTTTTCATTAGTTTTTTTATAATTAAACCAACTCTTAAGGAACTCTCTATAATCATAAAATCTATAAATATTAGGTTCCTTAAGAGCTGGTATCTTCATAGGAGTCTTTAAATCCTTTACAATTATTATTTTGCCAAAGTTGTGTGAAAAAGTCAACAATAAATGATCACAAAAGTGATCAATAATATATATATTTTATAAATAATATAATAATATCAACAAGATAACTGTAGCAATAATCAAAAAAATAAATATATGGCTTATATAAAGTGACTATTCTCTTATAAACCGCAGGAACCAGGCAGCAGATTGGCTTCGCTTCTGGTAATCTGAACTTCATCGATGTGCGCGATAGCTGATCCGTAGTAGGGCTCATGACCAATACGAATCGTATGTTGATTTGATAACATTGGCTCGCTTGAAAAATTAATTTTATGAAATGGCCAAGTTGTTTCGTCTGTTCCGGCTGGTCTAAGAGCTCCATCAAAATCGAGAGATAAAATACCATTTTGAAATGTGGCCACAACTCGAAAATAATGATCTATATTTATATTTGAAACAGGTAAACACACGTTATTTAACAAGCGGTTGACCCAAAAACAAATGCCTAGAGAATTTCTATAAATGCCCCACCCGGAAGCATACACACCTCCGCCACCATCTGTTTTTGAAATTAAAAAGTAAGCACCAGGAAATGTTTGAGACCCATCTAAAAACTTGACCCATAATGAAACAGACATTACATCACTAAAGACTAGACTTGGGCTGTGAGCAATTTCAATTTCTCTACCTGCCCAGCCAGGTATACCAAAGTTGATAGCAGTTGAACCATTTATACCTGGCACACCAGGAACAGTGTTAATATATGCGGTGGTGAGTGCACCCCAATTTGAATTACCCGAAGCATCTGAAAAATTTACAAAAGAAGAGCTAGGCTCCGGAGTAGTCTCATCCAAATGAAGAAGAAGAGCGAGAATACTAGCAGAGGAAGCACAAGCATGACCCGATCCTTGCGTATAAAGGTTGCATATGTCTTTGTCAGACAATGCGGTGTTATAAATTTGAACTTCATCCATCATTCCATAGTATGAACTAATTATTATATCTTCTGAGTTTTCTAAATTGCCCAAGCCAGTTGTTGCTTTTGATGCAAAGGCAACGCCGTCAATGTAGATTGTCAACGTATTGCCATCAAAAGTACCAGCTATATGACGATATTTATTTCGAGAGACCGCAGGTGCACAAACCTGGTTATTAAGATTTTTTACCTGAAAGCAAAACGAAGTCCCATCAAATCTCAGACTAAAGCCATCATTTATATATAGATTCGACTTAGTCAAAATACTTGAACCATAGTAACCTATGCCATTAGCAAGCCATGCTGAAACTGTAAGCTTATTCAATGAATTTAGTATTAAATTATTGTTTATTTTGAGTTTATTATATTCGGAGGTAAACTGAATACCCTTTTCTGTTACTCCTGGCTTTCCTGATATTGGACAGTTTGTACATTGAGCATGATTACCTAAGCCTGAACTATCCGAAAATTGAACGGCTCCTGGTAATTCATCAAGATGCAATAAAACCAATGGGCTTGAAACGGGTTGGGGCTGCACTGAGGGTGTATTATTTGCTAGTTCACGATAAAAAAGTTGTAACTCGCTTGCTACAACTCCAAGATCGACATTGTTTGGATATTGAGCAGAACAAATAGACATTGTGTTTTTACAGAAATAACCGCCCACCCCTGAATATTGTTGATTAATGGCCCACCAAAGACCTTGACCGCGCCCGTCATTATAGGTTTTTCCAGAAATAACCGCTCCTACTGAGCCAACAACCATAGCATAAAATGCCTTACCATAAATCTCCGTACTAAATGCAAGCTTAGAACCATCAATAACCGTATTTTCTTGTTTAATAGATTCAGAAAAATTTCCAACAACATTTTTAATACAGCTCGAACCAGTCGGTTGAAAAGAAACAGTTGCAGAGGCTTGTTTTAAATCAAAAAGAAAGCCTTGACCTTTGACTCTGATTCGGGCGACTGTATTAGATGGTTTAGAGGCAATGACATTTCCTTCTACATGAGTTGTGCCAAAATCCGTTCGGTTACTACTCAAACCACCAGTTGAAAAATGTGTAAACAATGTCCATCCGCCACCGTCTGTTGTCATATCACAATAGACTTTGATGTCTTTTCCCTGTGGTCTGATTGTGTAAATGTCATTTTTTTCAAATTTGCTGGGATCTTGTCTTAAAATCTCGTAACAAGAATTAAGAATTGGAGATGGCTCAGATTTTGGCAAACTGGCTATTGGTTGGTCGGGTAATTGTTCGTTATTTTTACAGTTAATAACCCAACCAAGTACAATCAATAAGCAAATTATTTTTAAACCGTATAGGAACTTTGATTTTGTACTCATATCTACCCCTCTCTAAAAGTTCCTATGAAGATAATTTCAATTATTAATGCATTGCGAAAGAAAAGCAAGTGCATTTTTTGTCCTTTTAAATTGATATAATTTAAAAACACCATTTTTATATTAATTCTGCTGCGTTGCGCAATGTATAGATTGATACTTCTTAAAGAAATTGATTGTCAAAATTCCTTCTGGTTCTTAGACTTTCTTATAGAGGGCATATTTTGCCTATTGCGCCTAGTCTATCCCATGGGAGGGGATTTATTATGTCCAAAAAGGACTTTGTTGTTGGATTGGATATTGGCACTACAAAAATTTGTTGCATTGTTGGAGAAATTTCAGAACCCAACCTAAATCCCAGAATTGACATTATAGGTATCGGAACAACACCTTCGACAGGACTAAGAAAAGGTGTCGTCATCAATATAGATTCGACTGTTGAAAGCATTACCAAAGCAATCGAAGAAGCCGAACTGATGGCAGGAGTCGAAATCTCTACAGTATATACAGGAATTGCTGGTGGACATATCAAGTCTTTTAATTCTTCAGGTGTTGTTGCTATTAAAGACAAAGAAATTTCTGAATACGATATTCAAAGAGTTATTGATGCAGCAAAAGCTGTTGCAATTCCTTTAGATCGTGAAGTAATTCATATTATTCCACAAGAATACATAATCGATCATCAAGACGGAATCAAAGATCCTATTGGTATGAGCGGAGTACGCCTAGAGGCAAAGGTTCACATGGTAACTGGGGCAGTTTCATCTGCTCAAAATATTATTAGATGTGCAAACAAAGCTGGACTTAATGTTTCTGAAATTTGTTTAGAACCACTTGCCTCAAGTGAAGCTGTGCTTACAGAAGACGAAAAAGAATTGGGCGTTGTGCTTGTAGATATAGGAGGCGGCACAAGTGATATTGCAATATTCAAAGAAGGTGCTGTCGTTTACACTGGTGTTTTAGCAATTGGTGGAAATCATATAACAAATGACATTTCTGTAGGGCTTCGCACACCACTGCATGAAGCTGAAAAAATTAAAATTCAACATGGCTGTGCAATAGCTTCACAAATAAAACCAGATGAAACTATAGAAGTCCCGGGAGTTGGTGGGAGAAAATCTAGAATTGTTAATAGACGGCTCCTGGCAGAAATCATCGAACCCAGGGTAGAAGAAATTTTTTCTCTTATTCAAAAAGAAATTATGAAAGCAGGTTTTCAAGATCTTTTGTCAAGTGGCATTGTTATTACAGGAGGTTGTGCGCTTTTGGAGGGAACGCCTGAATTAGCTGAAACGATTTTAGAAATGCCAGTCAAAAGAGGAATTCCACTAAATATTGGGGGCCTAAGAGATATTGTCAATTCTCCTAAGTTCGCAACAGGAGTGGGGTTATTGAAATATGGAGCGCAAACGGGAATGAAACGGAAATTTCCGATACGTGAAAAAAATATTTATGACAAAGTACGCGGTTCTATGCGTACTTGGATTAAAGACTTATTCTAAGGAGGGAAAACATAACATGTTCGAAATAGATCAAACAATAAATCCAGGAGCAAAAATTAAAGTAATTGGTGTTGGCGGCAGTGGTTGTAATGCTGTAAACACTATGATTCGGATGGGACTTCAAGGTGTAGAATTTATTACTGCCAATACCGATCGGCAGGCACTTGATGCTTCTCTAGCAAACGTCAAGCTTCCTATTGGCCAAGAACTAACCAAAGGCCTGGGAGCAGGAGCAAATCCCGAAATAGGTAGAAAAGCAGCTTTAGAAGACTATTCTAAAATTTCAGAACTATTGAGTGGTGCTGATATGGTTTTTATTACTGCCGGTATGGGCGGAGGTACGGGCACTGGAGCCGCCCCGGTCATTGCCGAGGTGGCCAAGGAAGTCGGGGCCCTGACTGTCGCCAT
>JACRAO010000085.1 GCA_016213345.1 Bdellovibrio sp.
AACTAGACACCAGGCATCTCATATTTGGGCACCTTTGAATTCGCCTCAATCGAAAAACGCTCACCATAGGCCGGGCTATGCCTCGCATTTTTCTCAATCGGCTCATCCAAATCTGCACCAAAAGTCTTCACGCCGATTGTCTAGTTTATTCATGGACAGACCCTAAGATTTGTAGGCTACCTAACCAACCTGTTGCCAAGCTTGTAAAAAATGTAAAACCGTATCAGACAATACAAATTCTTTATTGCTAGTATAATATTTCTTAGCCTGCTCCAATACGATGTCCCAAAACTCTCCAGTTTGACCTATATTCCAAAAACCACGGTGATCAAGTGTTGTTTTAGTATCACTAGTGGGCTTTATGTGATCAATACACCCATTAAAATCACTTCCTATACTTACATACTTTGGATGACCCAAGCATCCAATCATTTCTTTATAATGCATTAAGAACGAGTTAATACCATTAACAGGAGTTCTCGCTAACATCCACTCACTGGGTAAAATGCCAACTATGCCTTGTGATTTTTTCACCTCTTCGAGTTGTTTATCTGAAATACCTCTTTCTGCTCCATGATAGCGTCTTAGTGCAGTATGAGTATAAAGCAACGGTTGCCCGTGCTGCTTTAAAACAACAATCAAGTCCTCTTGCACAGCATCTGACGAATGTGACAAATCAATCCAAACTTTTCTCTTTAATAAATTTGAAACTAATTTTTTACCATGCTCTGTTAGTCCACGATCATTAAGACGAATTGGATTATTCTTATAGTCCACATCCCAATGTTTATCTCTATGTAATAAGTTCTTTGCTCTATGTCTTATAAACGACAATGGTGAGACAAGTGCCGCCGGTTCTTTTAGAAAAGCAGCACCACCAATCTCATCACTAATAAAATGCAAAAGTGTAATAATACGAATGCCTTTTTGATCAATAAACTCTTCAATATCTTTTTCAGTTTCTAAAATTCCAGAAGCACCCTCTAAAGATAAAATAAGAACTTTTTTATTTTCCAAAAGTGCTCGCACTGCTTCTTGAGCAGTTTTTGCAATAATCCAGTTTTGATATTTCTTTACAAATTCTTCAGCTTGAATGATTTGATTTCTAATAGACTCTTTAAGTGAAACATTTAATAGTGGGTGGGCATAAAGAGCAGCTACAACTATATGGTTTCCTGATTTTTCTAAACTTTCTGGATTTGTCTGCTGTGAAAAACGGGTTTTCCAATTTGTTGCTTTAAGCTTACCGAAAAAACCACCTCTAAACATCCATCCCAAACCTTTTTTCATAAAAAGATGGGAGTGCAGATCAACGCTTGCCTTTGCAGGCAGCTTAAGTCTTTGCAAAGAATCCATATTGAATATAATTAATAGCAGAAAAGCGATCTACTGACTAACTTTGTTTTGAACATTTTCTGTAAGCACATTTATAGATGGTTGTGCTATGTTCTTTATCTTAAAACCGCAAGCACCCACATTGAAGCTCAAAACCACTAACACAGCAGTGGCTAATACAAAGTTTCCAATTTTCTTTTCTAGCTTAGTTTCTTTTAACATACATCTAAACTCCTCAACTTTAGATAACAACACCAAAGCTGTCACCTAAAACAAAGGAATAATTTGCAAATAGAGTGCCAAATATAAATTTACGCAAATAAATAGTGATTAATAGTAAAAAACTATATAATTTCAATATGTTGCATTTAAAATATATTAACTCTTTACACTAGCGCTATTAACATTAAAAATGCTATTTCTGATTAACTTTTTATCAACTGTAAACTTCTTGAACATAATGTTTTATTTGCTTCCAGCTTTGAAACACTAAAAAATTATTATTGGTTTTTTTTACAATTGGAGAAAAAAGCATTTTTTGCGTATTTTTAGGGAAAAAACGGTGTAAAAAGATTTCCTCAAAATCGTCAATAAAATGCGTACATTGCAATTTTTTAATTCTCTTAATCTTATTTCGTCTAGACTCTTCAAAAAAAACATGTTTTCCTGTTAATCCGATACGGTTTTTATCAAAAAAACCATTTGATTTTAAAAAACTAAAAGCAGCCCTTTGAAAATACCCTCGCCTACCTTTACCCTTGCCTTTCAGAGAATAAATCTTTGATTTATGACTCACTATAAAAACAGGTATTTGATTATTTTTACAATACCTAAAAAAAATCTTAACTCCAGCATAAATCTTGGCCTCCATAATACGATCCTGGTAAAGTTCAATCTGAGTGTCTCCAAAATTTTTGTCGTCTTCTAATAACTTTTTTCTAAATGCTATTAGTTTTTCTGGCGTAAATTTATCTTTCAAAGAAACCAATGCTCGCTGCAATGCTAGTTTTTTTATAAGTTTGTCATAACAAATAATTGTATTATCCAAATCAACACCAATAACGAGATTCATATACTTCTCTTAAGAGCCCTTGACATTTCTCGCTCCGTTTCTCGTTTTTTTATGGTTTCGCGTTTGTCGTGTTTCTTTTTTCCCTTTGCTATGGCAATTTCAATTTTTGCAAACCCTTTTTTTAAATACATCTTCGTGGGCACCACAGTTTTTCCCTGTTGAGTAACAGAACCAAAAAGTTTTTCCAGTTCTCGCTTATGTAGTAAAAGTTTTCTTTTTCTTTTTGGATCGTGATTCCAAATATTTCCGTGAGAATAAGGTGCTATATGTGCATTTAGAAGCCATGCTTCGATTCTCTTTTTCCGGGATACAACATCTACAAACGAATCACGTAGGCTCGGGGCTTGATTTCTTAAACTTTTTATTTCTGTTCCAGTAAGCACAACTCCGGCCTCGATAAGCTCTTCGAGATAATAATTTGCATAAGCATTGGGATTTTTTGCTAAAAGCTTTTCTTCGCTCATTGTATTAACTACCTGGTTAGTGTCTTTTCCTCTGGCATGGGCTGCGCAATTCCTAGTGACAAAATTGTTCTAAACGCTTCTTCTACTTTCATCTTACTATCAATAACTTCGTCTTCTTTGACAATGAGATGAAATCCTGAAGTTGGGTTTGGTGTTGCTGGTAAAAAAACATTAAGATATCCCTTGGGTAGAGTATATCCAACGGCTTGGCACGTCACAAAAGCTAACGCCCAAATTCCCTTTCTTGGATACTCTATGTATACTACACGATTGAACTGATGACTTCCACTTGGAGTCATGGCCTTCAATAACTGCTCCAAAGCACTATAAATACTTCTCAATACTGGTATGTGCTGAATTAACTCTGAAATAAACTCTAAGACTTTTTGACCCAAATACATCTTAGAAATCCATCCCATGCAAGCAATTATAAAAATAAACAAAAAAGCAAACAAACCAACCATCAACGAGTTAAACAAAAAAACTAAAGCAGGGTGTAGCGCCCATGCCTCTGGCTTGAAACTTTCTGGCAATAACGCCTGAAATTGCCAGAAAAAAGACAAAAGTTCTCCCAATATCCAAACTATAACTGCAATTGGTATAACTACAAAAAAACCGGTTAAAAAATGGTTTTTTAAAAAACTAATGCATTTATAAAATAGACTCATTCTTTTTGTGTTCAATTGCTGCAGCATAAAATTTTTTCCATTCCTCCCAAGTGAGCTCTTCAGCTCGCTTGGTCTCTATAATTTTCGATGCTATTAAAACATGCTTCCAAAACGCCGTTTTCGATAGGCCTGATCTTAACATTTTCCTTCGATGCGAAAAGCACTGTTTTAATAACTGCTCCCACAAACAACAAGCTTCTGGATCTTGACTGTCTACAATAACTGGGGACTGCTTGGGCGTAAAAATAACAACTTCTGAGTTTACTTTAGGTGATGGATAAAAGCTATTAGGATAAACGGAAATTAATTTCTTAACATCCCACCAGTTTTGAGTCCAAAGTGACAAACTTCCCCACGATGATGAGTTTGGTTGTGCACGCAAACGTTTTGCTACTTCTTCTTGAAACATAAGAATCATAAACGAAATTTTTTTATAAAAAGGCGCAAGCTTTAGCAAAATAGCAGTGCCTGACGAATACGGCAAATTGGAGCAAACTCCCAATGGGGGTTGGCCTAACCAATGAGTTTCTTGAAAATCTAAAAAATCTCCATCTTCTACTGTCAAAATAAACGAGAAACTCTGTGGTTGATCAAAATTTTTCCACATTTGCACATGTCTAAAATCTTTTTCAGATAAAAAAAACTCATTAATGCCATAATTATTTTTTTAA
>JACRAO010000084.1 GCA_016213345.1 Bdellovibrio sp.
AACTAGACACCAGGCATCTCATATTTGGGCACCTTTGAATTCGCCTCAATCGAAAAACGCTCACCATAGGCCGGGCTATGCCTCGCATTTTTCTCAATCGGCTCATCCAAATCTGCACCAAAAGTCTTCACGCCGATTGTCCAGTTTATTCATGGACAGACCCTAAGTGGTTTCAAGCATCCCACTTGTTTTTAATAATTCATATGCTGTATTATTGGCATAAACACTCGGAATGAAATTAACAAATCCTGTAAGATATTTTATTAGAGTGTTTTCTTTTTCAATTAATAGAGATGGCTTGCCTTGCTTTGAGACTATTTTAATAGGATCTCTTTCTAAATAAAGATTGTCTGACATTCTTCTTTTTACAAGCTGGTTTATACCTCTTGCCACGATGACGTCCTTGTCTGGAATATCTACTAAAAACCACTCTGTGCCGTTGCCATGCTTGCTTAAAATATTTTGAAATTCTTTTGTAATTGTATTAATTTTTTGTATTAATTTCATTTTTTCTCTTTCGTCTTCACTTAAAATTCGGTGCTTAAATAAAGGATGAATAAGTGTTTTTGGAGGTTTTCGATATAATAACATCGATATGAGCTCGTTAGTTTTAGTGTCTTTTAGTGGTTGATGCTGTGATATTTCTGTTAAACGATTGATGAAGTAAATGTCATTCCACCAGAAAAAACGCGAATCTTGAGTTTCGATCATATTTAATAGATCTTGAAACTGATACATTAAATCGTGTTCTAAAAGTGTTTTTGTAATATGCGAAGCCATGATATCAAACTTTGCAGACTCTTGATTTTTAATAACCTGGCTGTACCAGCTAAAACGTGCCATCAAAAAATCATCAATCGCATGAATGGCGTTTTCACTTACCCCAAATGAGAGCTGATCTTTTTTAGCATCAAAAGTAACTAGGTTAGCTAAAATGTATTCTCTGTCGAAATGGCCATATTTAATACCTGTGTAATATGCATCTCTTAGTAAATAATCCATACGATCTGCATCTAAATCAGAGTGCATGAGTTGATTTGCAATCAAATAAGGCGAATCACCCTTGATAATTTTTGAGATAAGTCTTACATCAAAACCATAGTCTTCTAGTATTTTTGTAATCCCGCCGTCATAGCGTGTGTTTTTTATTATAAAAGATCCTAAATGTTCATGTGAGTTAGGAAGGTTTTTGGGAGATTTCATTTCTCTTTCCCTGCGAAAATCATGTCCATGGCGAATGTATGCGTTTTCGATTGCATGACTAAATGGAAAAGTTCCAATATCGTGCAAAAGAGCTGCAATTCGTAAACTTTTGTGCAACATGGCTTTTGGATTTTTAGATTTTGATTCAAAAAGTTCTTGATCTGAAACAGCTAATCCCAAAGCCTGAAGCATTTGTTGTGTGGTGTGCAAAACTCCTATAACATGTGAAAATCTATTGTGTTCAGCTCCTGGAAAAATATAGTTGGCGAATCCCAATTGTTTAATCCATCTCAATCGTTGAAAAAAAGGAGAATCTATAATTTTTTCTTCCCACTCCGTAATAGGAATAAAACCATAGAGAACATCGTAAATTACACTGGCGTTTTTGTGTCCCATATTTTTTTAGGTTCATTATTTAAGTCTAAAAATAAATTCAAAATTTCTTCATGCTGCATTACGTTTGATTCTTTCTGGCCATATCTTCTTACTGCAAATGTCTTGGCTTGAATTTCTTTATCACCGGCAACTAATGAAAATGGAATTTTTTCCATTTGTGCTTCTCTTGTTTTTAGTCCCATGGATTCATTTCGAGCGTCTAAATCTACTCGTAAATTATATTTCTTTAAGGTATTAAAAAAATCCCTACAATAAGGTTTATGTATATCTTTGATTGTTATTATGCGAGCTTGAACAGGAGCCAACCAAAATGGAAAAGCTCCTCCCACATGTTCAATAAGGATGCTCATAAATCTTTCAATACTTCCCAAGACTGCGCGATGAATCATTACAGGTCTTTGCGTCCGGCTGTCCTTGTCAATGTATTCGAGCTCAAATCTTTCTGGTAAGTTAAAATCCAGTTGAATTGTGGTTAGTTGTATTTCCCTTTTTAAGGCGTCTTTTACGTAAAAATCAATTTTAGGGCCGTAAAAAGCACCGTCTCCCGGATTTAGTTGATATGGTTTATGAAGAGAATCTAAAACAGATTTCAAGACTGTTTCGGCTTGATCCCAGAGAGCGTCCGAACCAACTCTTTTGGGTGGTCTAGTAGCTAAGAAAATTTTAGATTCGAACTGAAAAAGCTTGTGAGTTTTTAAAGTCATTTCGATGATCTGAGCAATTTCGTCACCAATTTGAGCTGGAGTGCAGAAAATATGTGCGTCATCTTGGCAAAAACTTCGCACACGAGTTAGTCCAGATATGGCTCCAGATCTTTCATAGCGGTGGAGTCTGCCAAAATCGGCAAATCTTAATGGCAAATCACGATATGAGCGCTTGTTAGACGAATAAACAAATGTTGACGCTGGACAATTCATTGGTTTGATGGCGTATTCTCTTTCGTCTACCTCTGTAAAATACATGTTTTCAAAATAGTTGTCATAGTGTCCGCTTTTTTTCCAAAGTGAAATATCTAGTATTTGCGGAGTAATGATTTCTTCATAATTAAAAGGTCCATAGAGGTTACGGATATATTCAATAAGTGTATTATAAATAATAGCACCTTTTGGGTGAAAAAACGGGCTTGCAGGAGCTTCTGGATGAAAGCTAAATAAATTTAGTTCTTTGCCCAGTTTTCTGTGATCGCGTTTTTTTGCTTCTTCGAGAAGGGATAGGTGTTCGTCTAATTCTTGTTTGGTGTCAAAGACTGTGCCATATATTCGTTGGAGTTGTGGATTTTTTTCACTTCCTCTCCAATATGCACCTGCAATAGAAAGCAGTTTGAACGCTCGGATTTCTCCGGTTGTATTTACATGTGGTCCTCTGCAGAGATCAGTAAAGTCACCTTCTTGATAAGAGCTTACTGTTTTTGCGGCCAGTGTATTTTGCAAAGTTTCGATAATTTCGATTTTATAAGTTTGATTTAGGTTTTTGAAAAGCAAAAGCGCGTCATTAATAGTGTGTTCCGCTTTTTGAAAACGGGAATTAGCTTTGATAATTTTTTTCATTTCTGATTCGATTTTTGGGAGGTCTTCTGGTGTGAGCTTTATGGGTAGATCAATGTCGTAATAAAAACCATTTTCGATGGTAGGGCCAATTCCAAATTTAGCATTTGGCCAAAGATTTTTTACAGCATGTGCCATTACATGGGCGCAAGAGTGACGCATTGTATCTAGTGGGGAGTTTATTTCCGGTTCTTTTAGATCGTTTGGTAAATTTTCAGTTGTGCACATAATTGAATTTGAAGTATAACTTATTTTTAATGGCTTTGCCATACGCTTTATTTTAATTATAAGGAGATAAAACCGTGTTTAACATATTTAATGATTCTAAATATATTGTAGGTATGTTTTTACTAGTTGCTTTTGTGTTAAGTGGTTGTGCTACTGCGCGCACAGTATCTATGCAGCCCGGAAAAGGTGGAGTAGTTTCTTTGAATCCTCCGCAGAATCCTGAAGCAAGGACAAAAGCCGAAGAGCTTATGCGTTCAAATTGTCACGGCAAGAAATTTGAAATTGTCGAAGAAGGAGAAGCCGTAATTGGTCAAGAAGTATATGGGAAACAAGACACTTCTTTGGGTAAATCCAGTATTTGGTCCACATCTTCGTCTACCACCGAGAATAAAACAGAGTGGCGAATTACTTATAAGTGTATTTAACTAATAAAACTAGTTTAAGAAAAGCCACAGCAGATGATATTGCACAAATTTTAGAAATCGAATCAAAAGCTACGCCTGCTCCTTGGACTCAGGATGGTTTTAGCAAAGAATTATCAAAGCCGTACAGTCATTTTTTAGTGCTTACTGATGATGAGACAGATTGCATGGTTTTAGGATACATAGTGTTTTGGATTTTAAAAGACGAGTGTGAGATTTTCAATTTGGCAGTTCATTTGGAGCATAGAGGCTTGGGTTATGCAAAAATAATGCTGCGAAAAGCTTTAGACAAGGCGTTGCACGCAAACGTAAAAACTATAGTATTAGATGTTAGAAAGAGCAACGAAGCTGCTATTTCCTTATACCAGAGCTTAGGCTTTGTTATTAAACATATAAGAAAAAACTTTTATTCAAAAGGCCAAAATGCGTATGAAGACGCATATCATATGAATTTGCTTTGTGAGTTTTTAAACATTGAATAGTGTCCATACTTTTTGTATATATAATTCATGTTTGAACTCAGAGTAAAAGTAGATTTTGCAGCGGCTCATCACATTGTTGGATATCTCGGGGATTGCTCAAGACAACACGGGCATAACTGGGTTATTGAGGTTTTTGCAAGATCTGAGACTTTGGATAAACTAGGTCTGGCAATGGATTTTAGAGAATTAAAAAATCTTGTAAAAGAACTAATAGCGTCTTGGGATCATCAAGACCTAAATACACTCAAAGATTTCAAGGCCGTTAATCCTACTGCAGAGGTAATTGCGAAGTTAACACATGAAAAATTAAGTGAGCACATAAAAGGCAGATCTATTTGGATTGATAGAGTTAGTGTTTGGGAAAACGACAGATGTTCGGCTACTTATTTTTCTTGTTCCCAAGAGAAACGAAGCAGATCACGTTTTAATTTTGACATCTTTAAGCAGCTTAAGCGAGTGGAGATTTTTTCTACATCTGAATTGAGTTTATTAAAAAAGTTGGATAAAGAGTTCAAAAAAAATAAGTCTAAACTAACACCTGGAATTTTAAGGCGAGAATTTGAAAGAGTTACAATTGAACCTAGCTGGAAATCCGCAGCTATAGAAGGCAACACCTATACTTTACTAGAAACAGAAACTTTATTGAAAGAAGGCATACCTGCTAAAGGTAGAAATCCAGAAGAAACTAAAATGCTTATTAATCATAAAGAAGCTTTAGATTTTATTCAAAAAAATCTTGATCTATTTCGGCACATCACAGTACCCAAGATAGAACAAATTCATAGGATCCTTGTGCAAGATATGTATATTTCAAAAAATATTAGACAAATGCTAGTACGTATAACGGGAACTAATTACCAACCACTTGGCAACCAATTTCAAATTCGTGAGGCGTTGCAAAATATTTGCAACTTGATCAATGATTCAAATAATGTCTTTCAGAAGGCTATGCTAGCAATTTTACTATTAAGTTATGTGCAGCCTTTTGAGGACGGAAATAAAAGAACAAGTCGTCTCATAGGCAATGCGATTTTACTTGCTGCTGATTCATTTCCACTTTCTTTCAGAAGTGTTAATGAGACGGACTATAAAAAAGCCATCTTATTGTTTTATGAGATTAACAATCTCGCTGCATTTAAGGAAATATTTATTGATCAGACACAGTTTGCTGCGAAAAACTATTTTCGAGGTTGAAAACTGAGTTTTAACCGGGATATTGCATCTATACTCAGTGACTTAGATGATATGCTTTCTATATATCATCCCCGGCGGCTAATTCTCCTTGGCCACAGCCACCTGTTTGTGGTTCAGGAGGAGGCAATATTAGTGGAATGTAAATAAAATCTATTGTATAAAAAATATTAATGACCAACTCCAAAAACAGCTTACTCCTGCTATCCGGTGGTTTGGATTCGGCAGCTAATTTGGCTATCGGTTCTGAAAGAAATGAAATAGTTCGTGCGTTAACATTTAAATATGGCCAGCGGGCACAAGAAAAAGAACTACAGGCTGCAAGAGAACTGTGTCAATATTACAAAGTAGAACACCAAGTTTTAGATCTCTCTTGGCTTGGGGATCTAGGTGGCAGCGCTCTAACTGATAAAAATCAAAGTCTTCCCAGACTGAATACCCATGAACTCGATCAACTAGATATTATAAAAAAAACAGCTAAAGCTGTTTGGGTGCCAAATAGAAACGGTATGTTTATTAATGCAGCAGCAGCCGTTGCAGAAAGTTTAAACATTAATAAAATAATTGTTGGTTTTAATATCGAAGAAGCACAAAGTTTTCCTGATAACTCGGTTGAGTTTTTAAAAAAAATTACAGATTCACTTTTTTACTCAACTGCAAATCATGTTCAAGTGTCTTCTTATACGGCTGAATTAAATAAAACTGAAATAGAAACGAAA
>JACRAO010000086.1 GCA_016213345.1 Bdellovibrio sp.
ACTCACCCCTCCTGGGCAGAGAAAGACAAAGGCTGCATTATTTTGTAGACAGTAAGAAATTCCCTTAAAACAAAAGTTTTTTAAAAATTCTCAATACTTAACGCGGAACTGTATACAAAATTAGGGGGAAGATCCGTCTGACGTAAATATACTTTTGCAAATAAAACTGAACCTCGCTGCATTTAGTAACAAATTTCAAATTCAGAAGCTGGCAAGATATTTACAGGATATGACGTCTGACATTGAAATGTCATGCCAACCATCCCCCCGAGGCAAGTGATTGCACATGCAGATGCATTGTTACACCAGCCAGGAAATCCTGGGCCTGATTTATTACAAGTAATAGGCTTACCATTAGTTTTGCAAACCTTAGCAGTATACATATAACCCTGACCAGCTACTCCATATGGAAGCTGGCAAGTATATATATTCCCACTGCTAAGTGTGCCTCCAATGCATTGCACGCCGCTTAGTATAAAACCGGCGGTACCAAGTTTTATTCCATTAACCATCGAAAAGTCGTGACAGTTAGACGGCGGAGGAGGAGGTGGTGGAGGAGGTGGTGGTGGCGGAGGTGGAGGCGGTGGTGGCGGAGGTGGAGGCGGTGGTGGAGGAGGTGGTGGTGGCGGAGGTGGAGGTGGTGGTGGCGGAGGTGGAGGCGGTGGTGGAGGAGGTGGTGGAGCAACTATTGCAACACAAATTGGTGCTCCTGCGGCAGAGAAGCCTTGCAGTGCAAAGCCACTTCCACAATCTGTTACAACACAATTGAGATTTCCGGCAGCAGTAACTCCTTGTGCAATTTGTCCAGCGGGACATGCTAAAGCTACACATATAGGCGCACCCGCGGCTGTAATTCCCCTAGTTACTGTGCCTGGAGGACATGTTGGATTAGCACAGTTTAAAGACCCATCAGAATTTATTCCAGTCATTACTTGTCCAGCAGGGCAATTGCCGCCCATTCCACTAGCGCTATCGATTGGTATATCTCCTTTTTTTTCATTTATTGAACTAAACCCTCTTAGAGTGACTCCATTTCTTACTCTCACAGTAACACTAACAGTCACGCTGCCTGCTTTTTTACATTGTGCTGGAGGTATGCCACCAGCAGGAATTGGGCAAGTAGGTCGCATTTGTGTTGTGATTTCAAATGGGCATTGATCCGGTGTTGGTATAGGAACTTGGCAAGGACCTCCATCAACTGTGTAACGAGCAGGTGTTGCAGGTGGTCCAGCAACTATTTTGTCTAGTGGATCCAAAAAGGTAAGATCACTTATGACTGCATTATTGCAATCTGGCACGCCTCCGGGTGGATCTGTTAAGCATGCTAAAAATGCAGCATTAGCAGGAAGAAGACCTTGAGTTCTGTTAATAGCCACAGGATTTCTTACTAGGACACTTATAATATTAAATAAAAGATCTCTTGTTTGAACGCCTTGCATTCTTTTATTTTGTGCAGAAAAATTACTTATCAAAGTAGCAGATCCAAGAGCGACCACTGTCATAATTGACACAGCCATTAATATTTCAACTATGGTAAAACCTTTTTGTTTTTTATAGGCTTTGGTTTTCATATATATTATTAGCCCCTCGTAGGGATATTATAGCATATGCGCATTAAAAAGTGTTAAGACAGTGGTTAATGGGTACGAACTGTAATCTACCGCATCTAGAATACGAAAAGAGCTATGGCTTTCCCGGAAAAGTAATAGCTGGGATTGACGAAGTGGGGCGGGGATGCATTGCCGGCCCTGTAGTTGCTGCTGTGGCTTGTTTGCCTCCAAAAATAGATTTTAATCAAAATCCTTGGCTTAGAGAAGTTCGAGATAGTAAGCTTTTGACGCCACTAAAACGTGAAATGCTTTCGTTGCATTTGACACAATGGCTTTCGGGATTTGCTATAGGTCTTGCAACAGTCAATGAAATCGATGACATTAATATTTTACAAGCTTCTTTTTTAGCAATGGAAAGAGCATTAGAGATATTGAGTAAAAAAATTTCTATAGATCAGGTTTTAGTGGATGGAAAATTCGTACCACTGCATTTAAAGGGTTTCTTTTTCCCGATCATCAAAGGTGATCAGAAATGTTTATCAATAGCATGTGCTTCTATTATTGCAAAAGTTTATCGGGATCATCTTATGGAGCAATTAGATGCGCAGTACCCACATTATGGACTTTCTAAACACAAAGGGTATCCAACACAAATGCACAAAGAAGCACTAAAAACACATGGTGTTAGCATACTTCATCGAAAATCTTTTGAACCAGTAAGGGTATTGTTATCTGTTTAGCAAAGTGAGTTCACCCCATCCTGTGCTTTGGTTCCAGGGTAAATTTAGGTAATATGCAGGGCCTTTGAGACCCGTGATAGGATCCGTGGCGCGCACTTCGTTTTCATCCATTAGGGGCTTTAAAAAAATCCCGATACTATTAATAAATGGAGCACCCTGAGAATGTGCTTCGCTCACTAAAAAACTTGTGCTTGGAAAATCTCGCCTTACATAATAATCTTGCTCTATTGAAAAATTTCTGGTTGTTTTTTTTTCTTTTAGGTTTGTAAGCTGAAGTTTGAAACTTTTTACGCCTGGTAGCCATGGCCTTAGTTTGTAATTTTTTTCTGCAAAGCCTATTATAATAAAAAAAGTTTTTTTATTTAGAGTTCTCAGGTGAAATTTTAAGTTTTGAGGTAGTTCGATATCCTGATTTTGCTCTTTAAATTGTTTAATAAATGTTTCTTTTAATTTTTTTGAAGCTTTTAATGATAAAATTGGGATCTTAAACTTAAAATAATTATTTTTTGGTATTGTTAAAAGTTTATTAATCTCATTGTTATTTTGGCCAGAAAAGCCCAAACGCCACAAAATTTCATTTATTTTTAATTTAACTGTGTTGTCTGTTGAGATTTTTAAAATTTCTCTTAAAAGTGTCACTAAATCTACATTTGAGTCTTCGTCTGCAAATTTTTCTTGCCACGTGGGGTGTTGTTTCAGAAAATCTCTAAACCCTGAACTTTTTAAAGATTGCACAAGCGATGTAAAATTATTTTTAAACTCTTCCCATAGATTTAGATCTAGTGCAGCCATTGTTATTACTGGATAGTCGCTCTCAGTAGGAATAATAGCGCTTCCTGATGAGTAAGCTTTTACGTACAATTCCGGAAGCCTTGATAGTGTCTCTTTGGCGGATAGTGTTTGATCTTTTAAAATTTTCAATAACTCGCTATATAATATGCCACTATAGGGAGTTTCGCGTTGAGAAACTGCAATATAACGTGTAATTGCTCTTAGCTCGTCTATTGGTTCTACGTTTCCTAAGATGCAACTGTCTAAGAATAATATATCTGGCGTAAAATTTGTTTCTTTAAAGGCATTTGCAAATTCTCTTATGCGCGACATTGTATTTACTTCGGGTTGATTGGGAATGAAAAAATCCTGAATAATGCCTTTCCATCCCCACGAATGTGCTAAAATAATAACCATTTTTTTTGTGCCTTGGACGTGAGAGATGGCCCAAGTCAAAAAATCCTTAAAATGTACAGGATCTGCTGAGTCTGGTTCTTCGAGTGGTTGTATATCCAAAACTTGAGAGTGTTGTTTGATAATTCGTGAGGCTCCTTCATTAAGGGAGTCTTTTTCGATGAGTAATTCAATTTCTTGCGGCAGTTCGTTTTCTAAAAGGTTCTGTAAAATCGGATCTGCATGTTCTGCTAGTTCTGCTTCGTCAGTAGCGGCATATATAATTACACTCCACGCCGGTTGCTGTTGAGCAAATGCGAGCTGAGTTACAAAAAGCGCGACTAAAATGGTATAAAATAACCTCATTTTTTCAGGTGTACGCTATCTTATATTTTGTAAAAAAGCAATTTGACACTCTGGATAGCTTGTAGTTTAATGCCATTTGATGATTGTAAAAGCGCCACGAGCTATATATCCAGGGTCTTTTGATCCCATTACGAATGGACATCTGGATATTTTGGATCGCAGCTTAAAGCTTTTTCCTGAGATAATTGTAGTGGTAGCAGGGACAGATCACAAGAACCCACTTTTTACACCCGCACAGAGAGTTGAAATTATTAAAGAAGTTGTCAAAGATCGTCCAGGTGTGCAAGTAGATCGTTGGGACGGATTAATAATGAACTATGCACGAAAACACAAGATTTCTGCAGTGATTCGTGGGCTTAGGGCTGCCAGTGATTTTGAATATGAATTTATGATGTCTTCGATGAACAAAGAACTCAATGCAGATGTAGAAACTTTGTTTATGATGACTGCACAAAACCTTTATTTTGTAAGTTCCTCAATGATAAAAGAGCTTTTTCGTTATGGAGGTGATATTTCGTCTTATGTGCCAGAGGCTGTAATTAAAAGACTCAAAAAGCTTTTGTAGATTCAGCAGAATTTTTGTAGGAGGGATGTTTTTATGGAATTTAGTTTTGCGAAAAGACTAGATGGTGTTTCTGAAAGTGCAACTCTGAGGTTAAATGCATTAGTCCAGGAGCTAAAGGCAAAAGGTGAGCCAGTTGTCAATCTCACTGCTGGAGAATCTGATTTGGCCCCATTTGCTGAAGCTAAAAACGCAGCTATTGACGCTGTTAATAAAAATCAGTCTAAATATCCCCCGGTACCTGGTATTTTAGAACTTCGCAAGCTGGTAGCTGATAAAACAAATCTTGAACAGCCGGGAGTTTTTCAAACACGTCCATGGGCAACAGAAAATGTCATAGTAACTCATGGAGCCAAGCAGGCCATTTATAATGCTATGATGGCACTCTTAAACTCTGGAGACGAGGTTTTGATATTTTCGCCATACTGGCTGAGTTATCCGGAGATGGTGAAACTAGCAGGTGGTGTTCCTAGAATTATTCAAATTAATTTAGAATCCGGATTTAAGGTTTCTCCTCAGCAATTAGCCAATGCCATAAATGCAAAGACTAGGCTGGTGATTTTTAATTCACCATCTAATCCAACGGGTGTGGTTTATACAATAGACGAATATCAAGCTTTAGGGCATGTGTTAAAGTCAAGTTCCTACAAAAACAATATATGGATTTTAAGTGACGAAATCTACGACCAGATGGTTTTTACACAAGCTGGATTTTGCTCGTTTTTAAAAGCATGTCCTGAGTTCAAAGATCAAACCATTACAGTCAATGGTATGTCAAAATGCGCTGCAATGACTGGTTGGCGGGTTGGTTGGAGTGTCGCACCGAAATCTTTGACTCAAGCAATGAATACGATACAAGGACAAAGCACATCGGGTGTGAATGTGCTTGCACAGTGGGCAAGTATTGCCGTATTGAAGTTGCCTCAAAGTGCTTTTAGAGGGGTGTGTGAAATTTACACAAAGCGTTGTCGTTTTGGGCTAGAAATCCTAAGCAAAGCCAGCAAATTAAAATTAAGGCCACCAGAGGGAGCATTTTATTTTTTTGTAGGGTTTAGTGAGTATCTTAAAGAAGATTCTATTGAGTTTTCTGAGAAACTTTTGCAAAAAGCTCGCATAGCGGTGGTGCCAGGCACTCCGTTTGGAGAAAAATATTATGTGCGACTTAGTTTTGCAACTGATGATAGTTCGTTACAAAAGGGATTAGAAGGGTTTGTAGGTTATTTAAACACACTTTAACCGGGCAAGTATTGCCGTCTTAAAGTTGCCCATGGAAATTCTGAAAAAAGCTGGCAAAATATAATTAAGGCCTTTAGATGGCCACTGGGGTGGCATTTTTTGAAGAAGATGTTTTTATGTTATTTTTTTTCTTTTATTTTTCTATGCTTGGGCTGTTCTGTTCCACGCAATGACGCTTCAAACGCGTTAGGCAGACAAGCTATATCAGATGCAGTTAATATTGCATTATCAGCAGAAGACTGTACTACGGCAATCACACTCATTGAAGATCTCTATAGTTCAGAAAATAGCGATAATTATATCAGGCTCTTAAGGGCATCTGCCCAGGGTTGTAAAGCTGGACCTGGTAATTTTTTTCAATTTACAGGAAAACTTGTAAATACTACTGAAAACCCGCTAGCTGCAGTCCCAAGCGAAGGCGCTTATTTTTGGAGAACTATGGCCAAGCTTTTTTATTTGGATAAAACCAGCTCTGGCGCAACGGTTGTTGATTCGACGGGTTTGGACTCACGTTTAGATGGCGCACTGAAAGCTACAGATGCACTTTTAGCGTCGCTTAAGGTTCCAAAAACTGCAGTAGAGTTTGCAAATAAAATTAATACTTAAGGAAATAATTTTTGTTATATAAATGCTGATGATAGAACGGCAGATTAGAATTTATATTTAATGTATATCTCTATGGCAGCTATTGGTATTTTAGAAGATCGTTATGGTTATGTGTCAACCACTCCACCTGATAAATCAACTTTCAAAAAAGGACAAAAACTTGGAGCAACAGGTACAAATCCCACAGGCTGGGAAACAGCAGTAAACGTGGATAATAACGGGTGTGCTTATGTGGCATCTATTTTGAATTTAAAAGACGCAGTAGGTAATGTTTCAGAAAACCTGCCTAGCGGTGGATTAAAAACAGCACTTAGCACAGTAAGCAGTATTTTAAATAGTTTTGATGCAATTTGTACAGCCGCATGTATAGTTTGCGGATACACATGTGATGGTTGTCCAATACAGCTTAGAAATAGAAATTCTTGTGCAACAGATGCATCGTCTACAAATGACGAGATTGCACGATGTGCAGCAGCAAAAATTGTAGAAACAATTGATACAAGTACAGTTATAGGCTGGGTGGGGCCATAAAGTGTATAATTTTTTATTTCTTTCTATAATTTTATTTTTATCTCACGTATTGCAAGCCGAAGAATTAAGAGAATTTTATAAAGGTGCAAGAGCATTAGGTATGGGTAATGCTTTTGTGGCATTAGCAGATGATGAGCAAGCGATATTTTACAATCCTGCAGGTTTGGCAGCAGTTAAAAAACTTAGTTTTCATTATTTGCCGGTGGATATTCTGCTTTCAAGTGATTTGTTAAACTCTTATTCTTCGGGACTTGGCGCATTTCAGAATATCTCTGGTGATACTCTAAACGTGATTATGGGGAAGAATATTTTTGGAGAAATGCAGGTAGCACCAAGTTTTGTTATGCCAAATATCGGGGTGGGGGTTATTGTAGATAGTCAGATTGCTATTTATTCACAAAACAAAACACTTCCTCAAATTACTATTGGATATCAGACAACTAACGGCATTCAGGTAGCTTATGGATTATCTATAATGCGAGGGTTTAGAAAAAAAGCTGACCTTAGATTTGGAGTAGCGGCAAAAATGCTCTGGCGTAGAGGTGGATATCATTTACTTCCTCCAATGACTTTAGTGAACTTAAGTACCGGTACAATTCAACAAGTGATGGGTGAATATGGACGTGCAGTTGGACTAGACTTTGGATCTCAGTTTGTTTACAATATTGATTCGCGTCTAAGTATAATGTTAGGGACAGTAATTACTGACGCTGGAGATACGACCTTTACTGGTGGTCAAGCTGATATGATTAAAAATAATGTCAGCGCTGGTGCTGCAATCCAGTATTCTTTGAGAATTGCACAGCTCACTTTCACATATGATTTGAGACATATTTTGCAAAAAACAGATTGGAGAAAAAGAAATCATATTGGTGGTGAATTTTCTATGCCATTTTTGAGAATTTATTTAGGTATTAATCAAGTTTATGCTAGTTATGGTGCAAGTTTTGATGCATGGTTATTTAAACTGACTGCACTTTCTTATGCTGAAGAGCTAGGGACTTTTGTTAATCAACAACCATCTAGAAGATGGTTGATTAAGGCCAGTTTAAAGTTTGACCTATAAAGCCAACAGAGCTAGAGAGGACCCAAAGTAGGAGCCAAAGTAGGAGGAGGATAACACTTTGCAAAAAGCTTTTATTTTAGATACAAACGTTTTGCTTTTTGACCCAAATGCTATTTTTAAATTTGGCAATAATGAGGTCATAATTCCTATTGTAGTGATTGAGGAAATTGATCATTTCAAGCGTGATATGAGTGAAAACGGGCGTCATGCCCGTATGTTTTCACGTCTAATTGACAATATGAGAGCTGCTGGTGAGCTCTCAAAAGGTGTGAAGCTGCCTGGAGGTGGAGTGTTGAGTGTTGAGCTTGGCGGTTACGCTCCGTTGCCTTTAGAGCTTTCGATGGATAAAGCGGACAATCGTATTTTAGCTATAGCTATTTCCTTAAAAAAAGAACAACCCAAGCGACCTGTTATTTTTGTTACTAAAGACACTAATTTGAGAATTAAGGCAGATGCTCTAAGTATTTCGGCGCAGGATTATGAGCAATCTAGTGTGCAGCCTGAAGAACTTTATTCTGGAACTTTGGTTATATCAGTCGAAGCTCATTTAGTTGATGAATTTTATTCGCAGAAAAAATTAGTTTATCAAGAAGCATCTCAAACCTTTAAACCAAATCAATATGGAGTTCTAAAAGACACGACAAATCCAAACCACACGGCTATGGTGAGATATTCTAAAGAATTGGATGCTTTGGTGCCTCTTTATAAGCCAGCAGAGGGATTGTGGGGAATTTTCCCAAAAAATGCCGAACAAGCATTTGCAATTGATGCTTTGATGAACGATGACATTAAGCTAGTCAGTCTGGTTGGTAAGGCAGGAACTGGCAAAACGTTACTAGCTATTGCAGCGGGTCTGAGTAAGACAGTAGATGAGGGAGTCTATCACAGATTGCTAGTGTCTCGTCCTGTGTTTCCTCTGGGCAAAGATATTGGTTTTTTGCCAGGCACGGTGGAGGAAAAGTTAAATCCATGGATGCAGCCTATTTATGACAATATTGATTTTCTTTTTGGAGCAACAGGAGCTGGCAAAGGGCGAAGGGGAGCTGGGCGTGGCGGAATTGAACTTATCAATCAAGGGTTGTTGCAGATTGAGCCACTAACGTATATTCGTGGGCGTTCAATACCTCAGCAATATTTAATAGTAGATGAGGCACAAAATCTAACTCCACATGAGATTAAGACTATTGTTACGCGTGCAGGAGAAAACACAAAAATTGTGTTAACAGGGGATAGTTTTCAGATTGATAATCCATATGTAGATTCAGCCAATAATGGTCTTGTTTATCTGGTAGAAAGATTTAAGGGTGAAGTAATAGCAGCACACATAACGCTTACCAAAGGTGAGCGCTCCAAACTATCGGAGTTGGCAAGTAATTTGTTGTGAAATGTCAGGCTATTATCAAACATTTTAATGGCCACGGTAGCAATAAATCAAATTAGTTTAGCTAGTGTAAAGGGAATAAGCACTAAATGCTTTTTACAAACTTCAAAAACTGTTCTACTCTTTTCTTATCTTGGCTATGATAGAGAAATGGAGCCACATCCAGAGAGAGTTGATTGAATTTTAATGATTTGCAATGTTCAAACAGGCGTTTTTTTAGTGTTTTGAGGTCTGAAATGCCAAGTTTTTTTTTCAAATACCTATAATCTGGTTCATGATTTGGATATAAAAAAGTGACATCAAAAAAATCTCTGCCCATAGGGCGCTTGCGTTCAAAAATGGTGGCAATTTTTTGTGCTAACAATAACGATGGATGTGCAACTCTTATTTTTTGAAAAACATCAAATTTATTTAATAAAATAGAATTAGCCGCATAGTTATAGTTTTGAGGTTCAGCGTCGATTCTGATCAGTAGTTTTGCGTTTTTATGTCCTGTAAGTCGCATCTCTTGTAAAATACGGGTAAAATAAAAAAAAATATGGTACGCATTTTTTATTACCACTTTCGTTTCTACATCCAGACCTTCTCTCTTTATTTGTGTTTGTAAATGTTTTGACAATTTTTCAAAATCATTTTTATCAAGTCCTTGGTTATCAAAATCAAGATCTTCTGAAAATCGTGTATTTCCATAAATAATATGTATGGAAGTGCCTCCTATGAATACAAGATTTTCACCAAAACTAGAACTATAAATGGCTTCAAGTAGTTTATACTGCAAATATTCCCTTAGTATTGCGATTTGATTCTGCTGAAGAAAAAAGGGGAATGAAGAAGAAATTTGTTCTAAGTTAAGAATTTTTAATAACCTCCCATAGTGTTTGTGCTCTTTTATATAAAGCATGGTTTCCACTAATGGCCACTAAGCGGTCAAATTTTTTTCTATTGACTTGTTTTTTAAAAATCTCAGAATTTATTCTTAGCTCATAAAAATCATCCTTAGATTTATAATGAGATTTAAGATACAAAAAATCAAAAATAGCTTTTTCTGGGTTTGCTATTTTAAAGGGTAACTCATTATCACGAATGATAATGTAGTCGGTAAATAATTTTGGTTTTAGTGTGCAATATCTAAAGCAGCATAATTGGGTTTCAAAAGAAATCGTTTTCTTAGTGGCTACGGAGGTCACGTGATAAACTGATTCTGGTATCAGGTGATAATAGGCAAGTGCGCTTTCAAGAGAAACATAGGATGGGCTATAAATCTTATTTGCCA
>JACRAO010000091.1 GCA_016213345.1 Bdellovibrio sp.
AAGACTTTTGGTGCAGATTTGGATGAGCCGATTGAGAAAAATGCGAGGCATAGCACGGCCTATGGTGAGCGTTTTTCGATTGAGGCGAATTCATAGGTGCCCAAATATGAGATGCCTGGTGTCTAGTTTATTCATGGACAGACCCTTAGAACATGGATGGATCATTACAAGTATTGTGATATGTCCCTATTTCATGATCTCTAACAAGTTCGAAATTACTCTACCGGCAAAATGGATCCTCTCCGGAGAACATGCCGTGCTTCGTGGAGCACCAGCTCTAGCGTTGCCTTTGTTTCAATTTTCTCTGACTTTAACCTATACAAAAAGCCAGGCCCCTTTTTCTATAAAACCTAAAAAGTTTGAATTTCCTATCATAGAGCTTTTGAATGCTAAAACAAAAGATTTCCTTAATCAAATCAAAGGGAAACTAGAAATCACAAGCACAATTCCAATTGGCGCAGGTCTAGGATCCTCTGCTGCCCTGTGTGTCGCGCTTACAAAATGGCTTAGGATTAATGCAAATTCAGAATTTGAATTTGCAAGAAACCTAGAAAATTTTTTTCACGGAAAAAGCAGCGGATTAGATATTGCTGTATTATTAAATCAAAAACCTGTTTTTTACCAAATCAACAAAGGTCCCACTCCTTTGCAGATCTCATCTCTTCCACACTTTACGTTTCATGACACAGGAGTTCGAGAACAAACCAAGACGTGCATTGCTCAAGTCACAGCAAAACTAGCACAAGATCAAAAACAGGCCAAAAAAATAGACCAAGCCATGAAAGAAGCATCCCAACTTTGTTTGCAAGGACTCAATACTTATAACCTAAACAAAAAAGCCAAAGCCCTTCTCTTACTAACAGAAGGCATGAAAAAAGCACAAAGATGTTTCGAATCTTGGGGACTCCTCCCCTCGCAAGCTAAAGGCCTCGAAAAAGAGCTTTATCAGAAAGGCGCACTAGCTGTAAAACTAACTGGAGCTGGATTAGGCGGCTTCTTAGCAGCACTTTGGGAATAGCTAGATTACTCTTTTGCGTCTTTTAAAATTTTGGTTAAACCTACATTTGGCTCTGCATCTGGACCGCTTTGCAAAGTCTCTGCGCTAATAGCTGAATTGTCTGAAAACCTACAAATAAGTATTGGCTCTGCTTTTTCCGTTGGTATAATATGTATTTTCATTTCTTCGATTTTGCCACCCACAATAGGTGTCTCGCAATACTTTCTCGTATAATACTCCAGATCATATGGCAAACCATGAGGGATAGGGCCGAATTTAACCATAGGATGCGCTAAATATTTTTCAGTTGCTAAAGTTTGTTCTTGGCCAACAGTTGCTCGATACAAAGTCCACTCTTCAATTAAAGCTGAATCAAACGAAGCTCCTAGACTACAAAAACCTGTTTTATTTTCAACCTTATCTGTTAATAGCTGTAGTTTTCCTTCTAACTTGTCACAATTTACAGTAGCAGGATTGGGCATACCCATATGATCCTCAATCTCTAAACCATAGTAAGTATTTGCTTCGGCTTTTTTTCCTTTTTTTACGAACTCATGCACAACTACATCAACATTACTTTTAGGAATACTTTTTCTTACGTCTGACAATATTAAAGAACGGTATTTTTTATTACCGTTTAAAAGCTTCTCACTGCTTACACGAAAAGAATTATTTCTCATTTGCATCCAATCGCCTAATGAATACTCTCTCTCATTTGTCCGCCTATATCCACCCGGGATACGTGACGAATGTTCAACATCCACAAGCTTAGCACTGTGATTAATATAATCAATTTCTAGCACATCATATTTCTCAGGATCAGTAGCAGCAGAAGACCACTGTGCTACGGTTAATAGTTTAAATTTCTCAACTTTATGCCCAATCACTGGATTGGACCTGGTTGGTTCATCGTCTGATAAAGCAGTATAAGTAATAAAAAATGTAACCGATAATAGTAACAACAATTTTTTCATACAATATTCCTCCGTTATAATGCACCATATAACACATTATTTGTAGAATACAAAACTTACTTTGCCTTACATATTCAACCGGAACAAAGACGGAAATCTGTTACTGAACTGTTTTCTGTTACTGTTACTGTTACCGTTACCGTTTCTGTAACCATTACATACCGTTATTTTGAACTGTTATTTTTTATTTATAAAAAAGCTTTTATAGTGATATAAGTATAGGCATCAGGTGATGCATAAACAAACGCTTTTTAATAAGCAAAAATATATTAGGCTCTACCAAGGAGAGGGATCAAATGCAGCGTTAACTTCTCTACATCATGACAAGGAATACTTAGAACAACTCACTTTTGAGAGCAAAGATGGTTATAGCAGAGAACTTTGGGATTCATTAGAGGAGGTTCGAAATTTTTCAATTGAACTTTGGGATTTATGCCAGAAAACACCTCCATCACAATAAAAGTAATTAACTCAGACAAGCAGCAATCTCCTCCAACACAAGAAGAAATCGAGGCAAAGCTCCGCCAAGAAGGATACGAAGTCTTTTGCTGGACAGATCTGCCTGGGGTTATCTATCCACGACACAAACACACAGAAGATCAATGTATTTGGATTATCGAAGGCGAACTTGAGTTTCAGGTAGGTGAACAGCTTTATAATTTACACGCAGGGGATCGCATTTATTTACCCTCTAGCACTGCCCATATGGTCAAAACGCCAAAACTCACATCTGCCACTTACGTCGTAGGCAAAAAATATTAAACTGGTGGCGGCTCTACCTCTTCGCAAATCGTATTGTTAGTCCTTTCAACCTTGTGTATTGACAAAGTTTTAGCAATTAAATCATGAAGTCCTTGTTTTTTCGGTTGAAATGCTGTCATCAAAAAACCAGCGCAAAAAGGCAGATACGAAAGTCCATAAGAAAAAAATCTTATTATCGATTGGTTTAACTTAAGAGATCCCAAATCGCTTTCATTAACAACATAAATATTCAAGGGTTTCTTCCCTAACGTTGTACCCCATCTAAAGTGCCCCCACACAAAGTAAGGAAAGGCTAAACAAAAATAAATCCCAAGATTAAAAATCTGAACGAAAAAAGGATTAAAAGTATCTTCATAAGCAGGGATTGATTGTCCCTTGCCTTTTAAATACAAAGCCAAAAATACATGAATAAAACGCAAACAACCTATCTGAATAATCCATGATAAACCTGTGAGAATTAAACTATCTAAAATATCCGCAACGAGTCTAAGCCAAAAACCCGCATAATTTGTTAAATTTTGTGATTTGTTGTATATTGCCATACTTTTTTTATTGGTGCGGTTAATAGATCTAAGCCACCATCTTTTGAAATAGAAATAAGCAATCCCAAGAAAATTAATAAACTCGATAAGACAGTTCTCAATGTAATGATTTCATGAAACCATAACCAGCCTACAGCACTTGCAACTACGGGCTGTAAATAAATAAAAATTGCAACATGTGTTGATTTTGCATGAGCCAAGGCCCAAAAATTTAAAAAATAAGTCGTTAGCGTTGCTCCTAAAATTGCAAAAACCACTGCTGCCCAAAGCCTGGCATTCATTTCTGGCATTACAAAACCAGACCAATCTGGAACCGAAAGCAACGTTAATCCAACGCTACCATAAATAAAAAGCCAAGTTGTGGTCCATATTGGATCATACTTTGTAAGAAAATTTTTACTATATGAGAGAAACAAACCATAACTAAAGCAATTTAAAATTGTAAGCAAATCCCCAATCATTGTTTTGTTTGATAAAGACAAATCCTCAACTTTTCTTATTACTAAAACTCCAGCAAAAGCTGAAATAAAACCTAATACTCGCCTCACTGTCACAGGCTCTTGCTTACGCAATGTAACAATGAGTAATGTAAAAATAGGAATTAAAGTATTTAAAATAGCACTATTTGTTGAGGTGGTATATTTCAAGCCCACTAAAAAACTTGCTTGGTTAATAATTGTTCCTA
>JACRAO010000088.1 GCA_016213345.1 Bdellovibrio sp.
AAGTTTCCCCATGTCATCTTTTTGGTTCCCGCTTACTCCTATATCCTGAGCGACTTCTTGATAGAACGGTCTAATTTCTTGTGGATTAATACCGATTTTTTTTAGTTCAAAATCTTCATAAACAAAAACATTGGCTCCCCAGCTTACTCCGAGTCCACCGAGTGCAGTACTTTGCAGTGGAAAAAAATTATTTAATATAACAGGAAAAAATTTTTCCATATCTTGAATCATATGGGACCGGGGGGGCGTGAGATGAGCTCCTGCCTTGTTTTGACTTAAAAAAGCTTGCTCAATATTTTCTCCTAAAAAATAATAAGATTGATTAGGATCTGTTTGTCTAATATCTAAAAACGGTTTTGGGGGAATACGTGTCGCGTATTTCTGATCAGTAATGCCTATGTCTAATAGACCTACTTTGCGATCACTTTTAATAGCTTCTGTTGCAGCTTGTACACCAGAAGCACCGGAACCTATAATTAAAATATCAAAATCAGTTTTTTCGGGCATAAAGTTTATTAAATAAGATATAAAAAAACACGACAAGACCGATAAAAAAAATCCCAACTATTGCAAAAAACACCCCGTGCCTAATGGGCTGAAATTTGTCAAAATATTTCGGATCAGTCTCTTTCTTTGCTATGTCTAAGATTGAACTCTCTTTAGACGATAGACTCAATTTGTTAAACTCCGTGTTTAAATGCAGTGAGTTCTAGAATAATATCTCCAAACTGAGAGGCAATAAGTTGTTTTACTGCTCCGTCCATCACGGATTTTACGGGGTTTGACAAAATCTCAAGTATGTTAATCTCTTTGGTTTTTGCAACTACATGTACGACATCAAATGTACCAGCAGGAACTGTTACAGTATCTTGGTCCATTGATATAATTTCGATGTCTTGATTTGGCACGGATTGTTCTTTTCCGTTGTGGATAAGTTTTAAAATTTTCCCATCTGCTTTATTGATTAAAATTTCAGAAACATCTTGAACTCCTGAATAGCTCATTGTGTTGTTTAGCCAAATTGCAACACCCTCGTCTTTTGTAACTGTTTTTGTTGTTGTTCCAATTTGTCCGAATGCACCAATAGAAATATTGTAATCCATAGTGTCTCCGACTTTCCAGTTGATGACATTATCTGTGTGTGTTTTGAGTGAGAATACCGTAGACTTAAGGATTTCGTTGCTAAGTTCGTTTGCCTGTGCCATTGAAAAAGCCAACAGACAAGCTATGCTAAAAGTAATTAGTTTCTTCATACATGCCCCCTTTTTATTAGTTTCTAAAAGAGTATCTAAAATTTACAGAAAATCAAATACTAATTAGAGATTTTGTAACTATCGTTGAAACAACATAGGCGCAATGCATTAATAAAACAGAAGTCTGTTCTCAGTTACAGTTACTGTCACAGTTTGTAGGACAGTTACTGTTACAGAACCGTTACAGTATAGTAATAATATATTAGCAATCTATTTTTTAGGATTTAGCAAACGATATAAACATGCTGCAACACTGTCAGCAGTTTTAATTAAATCTACATATTGTTCGTCAATTATATCTAGAATACTTTGAACTTCTCTAGTAGAGCCAAAAGCAATTGAATAAAATCTTCTTTGATCTTTGTTTGACATTCTTCCTGAACCCTCTGAAATATTCAAAACAATACTGCTTGAAGCTCTTAAGGGTCTGTCCATGAATAAACTAGACAATCGGCGCTCAGATTTGGAGCAGATTTGGATGAGCCGATTGAGAAAAATGCGAGGCATAGCACGGCCTATGGTGAGCGTTTTTCGATTGAGGCGAATTCAAAGGTGCCCAAATA
>JACRAO010000089.1 GCA_016213345.1 Bdellovibrio sp.
GATGCTCTATGGCCCAACTCATCCATTGTTCAGCTATTTTTCTTTGTTTTTCTTCTTCCTTTTCTTTATAGGCTGCTACAGGAACCCATCCACCACCGAGTAAATAAATGCCAGATTGTACCACCGGCTCAATCGGATTTGGAATTATATGTAGTAAGAAAATTTTGGCATTTAATTCAGTTGCTAGTTTTACGACTTTCAAAAAAACTTCAAACGAATTTTCTGCAAAATCAGTTGGAAATAAGATCTCTTTAATATCATTTTGAGTTTTAGTTTTCGTGCCTACAATAAGCACAGGCAGTTTAGACTGAAGTGTCAGAGACTCAGAAAAACTACCTAAAAAAAATCTTTCCAATCCACTCCGGCCGTGTGACCCAACCACTATAGCGCTTGCCGAAACAGACATGGCATAAGATAAAAGCGCTTGTGTTGCGCCACGGAGTGACGTTTTTTGATGGATTAAGATTTTAGGCGGTAACAGGCCATTAATGTCGGCTTTACGTAAAATATGCTCTAGAGATTTTTTTGCAGAAATTTCATATCTATCTAAAAAAGGCTGGCTGAGCTCCATAGGTATATCAAGTTGATCCGGATTTAAAACATACACAGGCTGTACTTGTGTCTGGATCATGTTTGCAAACAGTTTGAGAGTTT
Source organism: Bdellovibrio sp. (assembly GCA_016213345.1). Classification (GTDB taxonomy): domain Bacteria; phylum Bdellovibrionota; class UBA1018; order UBA1018; family UBA1018; genus JACRAO01. The sequence continues at coordinate 655 of JACRAO010000089.1, forward strand.
CTATTGTGTGTAGCTGAATCTCGTTTGTTTCTTCAAAGGCGTCCACCGCCCAAATGAGTTTTTTAAAAAATTGAGGATGTGTCATTAATTTACCTCCTGCGTTTTCTGCTTGATTACATCATGTGAACTATCTTAACATGAGAAGACCTCAAAAGGAGTAAAAAGATTATGAAACACATGCCCAAAATTAGAGATTTTATGACTGCACAGCCCCACAGTATAGGAAAGGATATTGCACTAAAAACAGCTCTCAACATGATGCGCGATTATAAAATTAGGCATTTGCCGGTGCAAGAGGGAGGCAAACTGATTGGTTTATTAACAGATCGGGATCTCAAGCTTGCTTCGGCTTTTCAAGATGCTGTTAATTTGACTGTCGAAGAAGTCATGACCCCTGATCCCTACACTGTTTCTCCGGATGTTTCTTTTGATGAAGTAGTTACTACAATGTCAAATCACAAATATGGCTGTGTAATTGTGCAAGAAACAACTGACAAAGTAATTGGAATTTTTACCGCAGTAGATGGCCTCAGGGTCCTTGGTGACATATTGAGAGAAAATTATAATAAAGAAAAAGAAGTTGTTGTTAATTAAACAACCCCTCTAATGACAGTATAAAAGCAAATTTTTCTGCTTTTTCCTTAAGTCTTGTAAATCTCCCTAGTTTTCCGCTGTGCCCCGCATCCATGATGGTTCTAAGTAATAGCAGATTTTGATCTTTTTTGGTTGCTCTTAGCTTTGCAACCCATTTTGTAGGTTCAAAGTATTGCACTTGTGAATCATGAAGCCCGGAAATAACTAAAATATTTGGATAAGATTTTAGTTCACCAACATTGTCATAAACATTGTCATATGGAGAATAAGATTTTATATAGTCATAGTATTTTTTAATATTAGGATTTCCCCACTCGTCGTATTCTTCGGTGGTGAGCGGAATCGTTGCGTCAAGCATGGTTGTCAGAACATCCACAAAAGGGACATCGGCAATTACGCCATTGTAAATTTCTGGCCGCAAATTGAGAATAGCGCCCATAAGAAGTCCACCAGCACTGCCTCCCATTGCATAGAGATGCTTAGACGAAGTAAAACGTTTTTGAATTAAAAACTCACTGCAAGCAATAAAGTCTAAGAAAGTATTTTTCTTTTTTAAAAGTTTTCCGTCTTCGTACCATTGGCGGCCCATCTCAGAACCACCCCTAATATGAGCTATGGCAAAAATGAATCCGCGGTCCAATAAACTTAATGCATCAGCACTAAAGGAAGGATCAGTACTAATGCCATAAGATCCATAGCCATAAATCAATAAGGGATTATTTCCATTATTTTTTATCCCTTTTTTATACACGATAGAAAGTGGTATTTTGGTTCCATCATGAGAGCTTGCCCATAGCCTTTGTGATTCATAATTTTCTTTTTTAAAACCACCTAGAACTTTTTTTTCTTTTTTTACAATGGCGTCTTTAGTCTTATGATTATAGTCATAAATGGTGTCAGGTGTGGTCATTGATTCGTAAACATAACGAACATAAGGCGTTTCATACTCGGTGTTATCTAGAAGTGTGACACTATATGTGGGGTCATTAAATTTTATCAAATGACTTTTTGAGTTTTTTTTGTCTATTATATTTAGCTGTGTTAGGCCTTGCTTTTTTTCCTGTAAGACTAAAAAATCCCTAAAAACATCAAAATCCTCTAAA
>JACRAO010000090.1 GCA_016213345.1 Bdellovibrio sp.
CACGAGCTGGAGGCGAGTGTACATCTAATTGCAAGCGCAGCCCAGGAGGGCGAGCATGACAAAAAATTCTTTTTCTGGATTTACTCTAGTCGAAACACTCATTGGATTTAGTATTTTAGTGACTATTGCTTTAGCGGTTTCTCGACTATCAGTTGATGTTATTCGCTCAAGACAACGGATGAACACAATGATTAATTTTGCCAATGTAATGGCTGAACTTGGTAAGATATTCAGCAGTACCGATACCTGTAAAACAATTTTTACTGATGACTTTACTTATGAACCAAATCCAGGACCCCTGCCTTCTCCATTAACCGGCAACGGACAAGCCATTGACTTAAACTCTCCGACTGGACAAAAGTTTCGCAAGATACTTGAAAAAGAATTTATTCCTAGAGAAAAACTTAATGTTAGATCTTTAATTCTTAGGCCATTAAATCCCGGCCCTTTGGATGAAGGCAGAGGAAATCTTCTGGTTCAACTTCAAGTGTCGTTAGAGAAAACAAACCAAGAAGCATATTTAAGAAATTTTTTATTAAATTTAATTACACTCACTGAAAATACAACAGAGAATAACCTCAACACAAAAATACTTAAGTGCGGCGTGCAAGCAGAACCACAAGTTCAATACGGCATGAAGCTAGGTTATATAAACAATAAAACAATTAGATTTGAGCCCAAAAGTCTAGATAATACATCGAGAATTATTGTCAAAAAGATGAATGCAAGTGATGACATAAGTAAACAAGAAATAGCTACCTCTGATATTGCAAGCGCACTAGATGGGTCCTTAGATACATTTAGTGAAGGCACAATTGGTGGTCTTGACCCAAGCGTTTCGGTTCCATTACCGGCTAAAATTGGATTTGATATCTATATTATAAGCAAAAAAGATGGTTTAAATCCAAAGCTTTATTGTGCAGAAACCGGAAGAGCTCCACAAGCTCAGGGAGAATATGAATTCATTTCAGGCATTTTAGGCTTTGTTGCCTATAATATTCCAGATCATGGTGGTATTATTCCTTTTTCAGATACTGGTAAAGGAGAGTTTCTATTTGAAAGATCAGTTACGCTTTTTAGTGGAGATTTAGATGACTACGGTGCTTCGAATGCTATTGTTGCAACTAATTTAACTAAACTTGTTCCTCATTTATCTTCTGCACTTTATATTTATTATGAAAAACCAGATATAATGACATTAACAGGCGCGACACAACAAGTTGATTTAGATAAAGTTTTTTGTATTAGTTTTCAATACGCAAATAACAGTGCTACCACCCCAAAAGAATGTGTGGCTTCGAGTGGAAATTTCACAATCCCCGTCACTTCTGATGGCTCAGATAGAATTATAAATGCTCTTAAGATTCGAGGTGAATCCAAAGTGGGCCCAAAGAATGCAAAACTATATGTTCGAGGTTTTAAACTTTTATCAAGGATCGGACAATGAGAATACTACACGAAATAAAATATAAAAGTGGGTTTTCCTTAATAGAACTCGTTATAACTATGGCAGTAGGCACTATTGGACTTCTTGCGCTTTCGTATATGTTAGTGTCAAGTTACCAGACGCAAACAGACCTTTTAAAGCAACTAGATATTCAAAACTTTTTAGCAAGACTGGACCTAGCCATAAACCAATCCGATAGCTGTACTTCTGGATTAAACCAACAAATCTTAAATCCAAATGGAGTTACTGTTTTAGATGAAATAAAAAACAGAAGCGGCGCTGCAATTATAAGAAGAGGCGATCGTCCACTAAATGATACCAACGGATTTCGTCTTGAAACATTAAATTTAACATTAGAAACACCGCCTGCCGGAACTCCGGTACAAATTCCCTCAGGGAGAAATACGTTTTATGCGGATTTGAACATATGCTTAGCTAAATCTCACGACACATCTATAAGTTGTGAAAATTCACCACAAAACATAACTAGATCCTTTCCCTTAGTGCTGGATACCCTGACAGAAGGCGGAGTAACCAGAGTTGCACAATGCAGACAAATGAAAATTGTTCCTCTGCAGTATGGAATTAAATTTGTAAACTATGTCGATCTAGTCTGGTACAATTCGCCACCACCTCCTCCTGGCACGCCAGCACCTCCAGAACCAGATGATAACAAAAACATGATTGTTTTATTGCCTTCTGGGTTAAACAACAGTGCTCGTATACTAGTTAAAAACCCAGATCAACCTAAAGCCGCTTTAGTACCAATCACAATTCAAAGAAACAGTGACGGAAGCGGTCTTATTGGAGATCTGAGAACGCTTGGACCAGGCGGACGCGATAGTGATGTCCAATCACCTCTCTCAGACAATACGGGATATGATGTTTATCTTATTTCAAAAACAATGGGAAAAAATCCACGCCTACTATTTACCAAATCCGGCAATACTCCCGAAATGCCACCAGAATATGCGCTTAGATCAGAACTGCTTTGGTTTATTGCCTACAACCCCTGGTCTTTTGAGGGAAACGTTAAAAACACCAGTGGAATTGTAAAATTTATCGATCTAGGTTTTGGAATTTGCGCTTATCCAAATTTTACTGAATTTAATATTCCACTCCTCAATCGTTATGATACTAGTTCGGAAATAAACATTAGTTTTGTGGGCAAAGCACCAAACTCTGCAACATATGTTAGACTCATAGGCTCAAAATATAGTGTGGATAATTATGGAATTCCGTTTGGTTCAAAAACAGATGCCGACCCAAACAATGATCCAAAATTTTGTATTAAATATACTATTCCAACGGTTAATTTTGAAATTTATAAAGAATGCGTAGGACAAGACAGTTTTGTTACTATACCAACTCCGCCTTTAACAATAAAAGTCAAAGGTGAAAATAGTAAATTTCCACCGTGGCCCCCTTCTATTATTTTATCAGTGTGGGGCTGGAAGATCCCAACTCCTATGGGGCGTTAACTCAGAAAAGGATCTTGTAAAAGCAAAGTTTCTTCTCTGCCTGGGCCAATGCTTAGTAAAACAACAGGGATACCCAAGTAGTCCTCAATCGTTCTTACAAAAGTCTGCATTTCTTGTGGAAGGTCCGAAAAAGACTTCATATTGTTTTTTTCATAACGGGGCCAGCCACTTAGAATTTCATAACTTGGCTCTACTTTTTCTAAATCTTCGATACTAGAAGGCAAGTCATAAAAAGTAGACGACGCATAACGATAGCCGGTACAAATTTTTACATGATCAAAACCCTGCAAAACATCCGCTTTCATCAGCGCAAGCCCGTGTAGGCCATTGACTTCGACTGCATACTTTAGAGCAATAAGATCTAGCCACCCAATACGTCGTGGCCTCCCAGTTGTTGCTCCAAACTCAGCTCCAATTTTTCGGATTTCATTAGCCAATTCTTTTTCTGTGTGCTCAATTTCGGTTGGAAATGGCCCTGTTCCAACTCTGGTCGTATAGGCTTTAGTAATGCCAATGACCTTAGCCTTTAAATTTAAACCCAAACCAGATCCGGTTAACACTCCACCCGTTACAGTGTTTGAAGAAGTAACATAGGGATACGTGCCATGATCAACATCTAGAAGTGTGCCTTGAGCACCTTCAAAAAGAATTGGCCGATTATCCCTTACTGCTTCGCTAAGTATGACTCTTACATTAGCCACATACGGTTTTAGTTTTTCTCCTAATTTGAGACATTCCTCATACAGTTTATTGAATTCGACTTCTTGTGTGTTAAACAAATGCTTAAATAAAATATTTTTTTCTTCTAATGCCAGTTGTAGTTTTGTTTTTAATAACTGGGGCCTTAATAAATCAATAACTTGAATGCCACGTCTGGCCACTTTATCTTCGTATGCAGGTCCAATCCCCCGCACGGTCGTGCCAATTTTTCCTTTTCCACTTCCAGCATATTCTTCTCGTAAGCGATCTAAAGTTCTGTGGTAAGGCAAAATCACGTGAGCTCTTTCGCTGACACGAATCATTTCGTAAGGCAACACCTGCTTAAACACACCGCTTTCAGCTAAAGATTGGACTTCTTCAAAAAATATATTTGGATCAAATACGACCCCATTGGCAATCAAACATATTTTACCGGCATGTAAAATGCCACTTGGAATAAGATGTAAAACTGTTTTTTTCCCATTCACCACCAAAGTATGGCCAGCATTGTTTCCACCCTGATAGCGAACAATGTATTCAGCTTTCGCACTAAAGATATCTACAACCTTCCCTTTTCCTTCATCGCCCCATTGGGCACCTATTACAATTACATTCATATTAAATATGCCTCTTTAATTAATAATTCCTGCTCTTTCTCCTTTTACAAAAAACTTAATCATCTGTTCTGCCGCTACTTGTGCAACTCTCTCTTGTGCTTCGAAAGTAGAAGCCCCCAAATGTGGGGTGCAAATAATCTTAGAATGCTGAAACAGAGGGTTTGGAAACTGTGGTGGCTCTTTCTCATACACATCAAATGCCGCGCCACTTAGTTTGCCTTGATCTAAAGCGGCAATTACAGCTTTTTCGTCAACAATACCACCTCTAGAGCAATTGATTAAAAAAGCCTTGTCCTTCATTTTTGAAATTTGATCTGAACAAATTAAATATCCTTTGGTTTTTGGAATATGAATAGTAATGACGTGAGAGTGATTTAGTGCTTCATCTAAAGTCTGAGCTAACTTAAAATTTTCATCATTTTTTGAAATCTGAAACGGTAGTTGTGACAGAGATTTTACTGCCGGATCATAACCAATGACTTTCATGCCAAGCCCCAAAGCTTTTTCAGCAACGATTTTGCCAATATTTCCCAAACCTAAAATGCCCAAAATTTTACCTGTAACTTCATGGCCCTTAAAACTTTCTCGATCCCATTTGTTTTCTCGCAAAGAAATCATAGATTGAGGAATCATCCTAAACATTGCAAAAAGAAGACTAATAGTTTGCTCTGCTGCAGCAAGGGAATTGGCAGTGGCCGTATTCATTACTGGTATTTTTCTTTCAGTTGCTACTTTAACATCAATATTATCTACCCCGGCACCAGCTCTAACAATGAGTTTTAGTGATGTCCCGAGTTCAATCAACTCTCTAGTCAAAGTAGTCGCAGAACGAATCACAACACAATCATATAAAGAAATAATTTTTGCAAGATCTTGACTTGAAATAGATTTCCTTAAATCAATATAAAATTGTGAATAGTGCTTAAAAAGCTCTAAACCTTCTTTAGCTAAACCGTCTGTAATTAAAACTTTTGTTATAGCTTCTTTTTGAACTGTCATGCTCGCCCCTTTATAATTTCACATTTGCAAAGGTTTTTAACACAGCTCCTACGCCTTTGCCAAATTCGACCGGGTAGCCCAAATCATTCAGAGTAAGTTCTAAACAAGAAATCCCAGTTGTGATGTCAAACCTATCACAATATCCAAAGTGAGAAAGTCTAAATATTTTTCCTTCTAACTCGTCTTGTCCGCCTGCAATGGTAACTCCATATTTATCGCGCATTGTTTTTGGTATAGCCTTGCCGTCTTTGATCTGTGGCGGCACCTTGACAGCCGTTACTGCAGTCGAAGGAGATTTGCTTGCTAAAATTTCTAAACCCAGCGCTTGTACTGCATTTCGAGTTGCTTTTGCTAGCAGTTCGTGACGGGCAAAAACATTTTGTAAACCTTCTTCTTTTATCATTTTTAAGCTTTCCTCTAAACCTTGAATTAGAGAAATTGCCGGAGTCCATGCGGTTTGATTTTTAGATAAAGCTTTTCTTTCTTTATCTAAATCAAAATAAAATTTTGGCAGTTCTGATCGCTCTCTCATTGCCCAAGCTTTGTCACTTAGAGCAATAAATGAAAGTCCTGGAGGGATCATAAGTGCCTTTTGTGACCCTGTAATCATAACATCCAAGCCCAATACATCCATTGGTAAATCAAAAACGCCACATGCTGTAATGGCATCACAAATAGTCAACAAATTATATTCTTTTGCAATTTTACAAATTTCTGGTGTGGGCATCTTAACACCCGTAGAAGTTTCAGAAGCTTGAAATAATATAGCCTTGGCATCTGTATTGGAGCGTACCGTAGTTTCGAGTTGGTTTGGTTCAATAGCGTTTCCTGGTACTAGTTTAATTTCAATTGGGTTTAGCCCATAATTTTTAGATATCTTTGTCCAACGCTCACCAAATTTTCCTCCATTGATAGTAATAACTTTATCACCTTTACTAAACAAATTAGAAACAGCAGCATCCATAGC
>JACRAO010000007.1 GCA_016213345.1 Bdellovibrio sp.
ATACGGCTAAAGAATGAGGTCAATTTTAATAATAGACGACGAGTTATCTATACAACAGTCCTTATTGGGCGCACTTGGTGACGAAGGCTATAGAGTTAGTTTGGCATCAAATGGCAAAGAGGGACTTGAAACTCTTAGAAAATCATATCATGACGCGGTTCTTTTAGATATTTGGATGTCAGAACTGGATGGAATTGAAACATTAAAACTTATTAAGTCAGAGTGGCCGTCATTGATTGTTATTATGATGTCTGGTCATGGGACTATTGAAACGGCGGTGAGGGCTACTAAATTAGGGGCCTTTGATTTTCTTGAGAAGCCACTTTCACTAGAAAGGCTTTTAGTAATTTTGCAAAATGCTTGGAGTCTTTCTGATTTACGGAGAGAAAATCAAGCACTAAGAAGCCGTGTTGAAAAAACCAAGTTTATTGTTGGATGTAGTCATACCATGAAGCAAATTCAAGAAGTTATCGAAAAAGTTGCTCCTACCATGGGGTCTGTTTTGATTACTGGAGAAAATGGCACTGGAAAAGAACTTATTGCTCAAAGTATACATGCGCATTCCCAGAGATTTAATAAACCTTTTATTACTGTAAATTGTGCTGCAATTCCAGAAGAGCTTATTGAAAGTGAACTTTTTGGTCACGAAAAAGGTGCTTTTACTGGAGCAACGCAATTAAGGCGTGGCAAGTTTGACTTGGCTAATGGTGGGACTCTATTTTTAGATGAAATTGGAGACATGTCTTTTAAAACTCAGGCAAAGATTTTGAGGATTTTACAAGAACAAAAATTTGAGCGGATTGGCGGTTCTGAAGTTATTTCTATCGATGTTCGTATTATTGCTGCAACTAATAAGGATCTAAAGGCAGCCATTCAAAATGGTTTATTTAGAGAGGATTTATTTTATAGACTAAATGTTATACCAATTCAGCTTCCGCCCATAAGGGATCGGAAAGAAGATGTCACTATATTAGCAGAACATTTTATAAGTGAATTTTCTACGGCTTATCAAAGAAAGAAAAGAGAGTTAACCCAAGAAGCGATAAGTTTACTCATGTCTTATCAGTGGCCTGGCAATGTTAGGGAATTGAAAAATTTGATTGAACGCGTCATGATTTTAACTCATGTTGATGAAGATGGACTACCAATTAGTGTAGGAGCTCTGTTAGAAAACATGAAAGAAGAATATCAGGCAATCTCTATACCTATGGAGATATCTAAGTGTGAATCTCAAAAATTAAAAGACGCCCGCCAAGAGTTTGAAAAGCAATTTATTCTAAAAACTCTCAACGAACAGGAATGGAATATTTCTAAGACAGCCGGAGTACTTGATATTGAGCGAAGCCATTTGCACAAAAAAATAAAAACATATGGGATTGAGATGTAGCGTAGTTAGTTATATTTTGCAAATAATCCCAAATAAATACCAACTGCAACAGAGACATTGAGTGATTGTATTTTGTGTTGTGGTGGGATTTTACTTAGCACATCACATGACTCTAAGGTAAGTCTACGCAGGCCTTTTTCTTCGTTTCCAAACAAAATGAGCCAGTTACGATCTTGTTGGAGAGAAAAAACAGCCTCTCCCTCGTGCTCAGAGGTACCCAAAACCCAAAGACCGGCTTCTTTTGCAAACTTTAGTGACCTTGCTAGATTTTTCTCAATGCTAAATGTCACATGTTCAATTCCACCCGATGCGGTATCATAAGCAACTTCTGTAAGTGGAGAGGACCGCTCTTCGGTGAGCAGTATCCCCTTTACACCAAAAAAAGCAGCGGTTCTAAAAATAGCACCTACATTTCTAGGATCCTGCACACAATCAAGCCCGAGCCAAACACCATGGTGCTTTTTGTCAGTTTTAAAAAGCTCTTCTAAACTTACCTCTTTTTTTGGAAGTACAAGAGCCAACGAATGATCTTGTTTAACCTCTAAGACGTCACTTGGCCTTTTTTCTAATACGGCTTCGATACTATGTGGATTTTTTAATGACAGCTTCACTGGCCAATATCTCTTAAAACCTGCTCTGTTATTTTTGCTGGATTTTGTGCTTGTGTGATTGGTCTGCCAATCACTATGGCATTGGCCCCTTCTTGGGAGGCTTGCTTGGGCGTCATTACCCGTGCTTGATCATGAGTGACACTTCCTTCTGGTCTGATACCAGGGATCACTAAGTAAAGATTTGGGTATTTTTTGCGTATGTGTATTAACTCATGAGCGGAACAGACAACGCCATCCACATCCCATAACTCAGCTTTTTCAATTAATCTGATTACTGATTCAGAAATAGAACTTGCACTCCCGCTCAGTGCAATGGTTTGTGTATTCCATTCTCGTTCATCAAAAGAAGTTAATACGCTTACTCCTAGAGTTTTTGGTATTGGTGCGGGTAAGTGTTTTAGTTCTTCTTTAATGGCACCGAACATTTTTTCGCCTCCTGAGAGATGTGCTGTAAACATATCTGCTTTTAGTAAGGCTGCTTGCTGAGCGGCTTTAGCCACGGTGTTTGGAATATCATAAAATTTGAGATCCAAAAAAACACGGTTTTTGTTTTCTTTTAATTTTTTTATAAATGAAGATCCGGCACTTAAGTAAAGCTCGAGTCCTACTTTATAAATTACAGGGTAATTTTTTAACGTTTGGACAAGGTTCCACGCTGTAGTGTCGTTTGGAAAATCTAAGGCTACTATTAGTTCTGTTTGGTTCATCTAATAACTCCTGGCAACTAAGACTCGAATTGCGGGTTTTTTTGTCTGACAAACCATACACTTTTCTTTTTCGGGGATTTCCTGAAACATGGAGTCTAGAGGCAAAACCCTGATTGTGGCTTTTGTTTCTTCTTTTATTTTGTTCTCACACACTGGGTCTTTACACCATGCAGTCAAACAAAAACCACCTTTAGTTTCTATTGTTTGCTTAAATTCAGTATAAGAATATGTTTGAAAAGTATTCTGATCTCTAAAATTTTTAGCTTTTTCAAACAGGTCTTTTTGCATGGATACTAGGTGATTAGCAATTGTTTGTGGTAAGATATCTATAGGTATAAATTCTTTTTTATCCAGATCCCTTCTGGCTAGCACGACTTGGTTTTTTTCTAAATCCTTAGGACCAAGCTCTAACCGTATAGGGACACCTAGTAATTCATACTCATGAAATTTCCAACCTGGTTGTTTTGTCTCATCAGCATCTATATTAATTTTAATATTATAAGGAAGAGATTTGATTTCGTTACTTTCGAGGATAGTTTTTGAAATTTCTGTAGCTTTTTCTAAAATTTTGTCTTTCATCTGTGCCTGAGCAAGAATTGGCACAATCACTACGTGCGTTTCTGCCAATCGTGGAGGTGCCACAAAACCTTTGTCATCAGAATGCGTCATGATCAGTCCACCGATTAACCTTGTCGAAACGCCCCAACTAGTTTGATAGACATGCTTTTGTTTACCGTCCTGATCTAAAAACATAGTGTCAAATACCTTAGCAAAATTAGATGCTAAATTATGCGATGTTCCAGCCTGTAGTGCTTTTTTGTCTTGCATCATTGATTCGATACTGTATGTTCTGAGCGCTCCAGCAAATTTTTCACTTTCACTTTTTAAACCCATCCATACTGGCATAGCCAAAATTTCTTCAGCAAAATTTTTATAAACTTCGAGCATCTGTCTTGTTTTATTTTCTGCTTCTTCTAAACTGGTATGACATGTGTGACCTTCTTGCCAAAGAAACTCGGTAGTTCTTAAAAAAAGCTTTGTTTTCATCTCCCATCTCATGACGTTGCACCACTGATTAATTAAAAGGGGTAAGTCTCTATAAGACTGGACCCACTTAGCAAACATGCTGTTAATAATAGTTTCAGAGGTTGGTCTTACAACGTATTTTTCTTCTAATTCTTTACCTCCTGCATAAGTTACTACGGCGCACTGTGGGGCAAAGCCTTCGACATGTTGCGCTTCTTTTTTCAAAAAACTTTCTGGTATAAGCAATGGGAAATATGCATTTTTGGCGCCTGTTGTTTTTATTCTTTGATCAAGTTCTTTTTGTATATTTTCCCAGAGTGCATAACCGTTGGGACGGATTACCATGCAGCCTTTGACGGGGCTATAGTCAGCAAGCTTTGCTTGTAACACTACGTCTTGGTACCACTCAGAAAAGTTATCTGCGCGGGGTGTGATTTTTTCAGCCATATAATCACTGTGATCTCCTAAAATATAGGAAAAATCAACTGATATTAGATGCTTATCTGGGCGAAGTAGGCGCTAAAAACATAGCTGCCTGTTGATCCAGTTTTTCAAGGATCTTCGGAGCTAACTGTTTCAAAAACCGAGTGCTCAAACCACTAATTGCCTTTATTTCTTCAGGAGTCAAAATTAGTTCAGACGATACATCGTTATCAGTAGTGGTTACTTCACCACGTCTTACTTGATATGTCTCAGTCATCCGACTATGGAGATGCAACCATAGATGGCAGAATTCTTCCATTTGAAAAGTTTTGTGAAATAGAAAATCTAGTTTGAAAGCGATAAATCTATTTCGTGGCTGGGTTTCTTTCGTTGACTTCAGATGGTGAAGCTGCCGACGTGTCAATTGGTGGTGCAAGCTGATCCATAGACACAGCTGGTGATCCTATTTGAGCTGTGCCATTTGTATCGGGTTGGTCTTGTTTTACAATGGGAGCTGGTTTTACTTGTTGGTGAAGTTTTAGCTTTCCAGCTTCGTCTTTCTCTTCAGCTGTCATTGTATAATATAAATAAAATCCGGCAAAAATTCTGTTTGGATCGCGAATTAGTTGTTTATTGTTTTCCCAAATTTTTTTCCACTTTGATGATTTGCCATAAATATCTGTTGAAATTAACACTAAATTGTCA
>JACRAO010000092.1 GCA_016213345.1 Bdellovibrio sp.
ACAATTTCAGCTTTTCTTGGATTCAAAGAAGTAGTTTCCAAATCAAATCCAAATTCTCCCTTTTGTGAAAGTTTTTCTAAAAGAGCGTTTAATTCAGATTCTTTTTGTATAGTTTTAAATATATCATGTTGATCTAATGAAACACCTTTTTTTACATCTTCTTTTGGCTCAAGCTTTTTAAGAAGAGAACTAAAATCCAATTCTCTAAAGAGCTGCTTACATGCATCCGTCAAGTGAAATTCATATTTTAACTCTTCAAAAGAGATGGCACATGAAGACTCTTGCCTTAGTCCTACTAGTTCATATGAAAGCTGGGCATCTTGTTGATGATTTTTGATGTTTTCAGCTTTTTTCCCTGTGATTTTATTTTTTTGAGAAGCTTCTAATATCGCCTTTAAACTACCAAATTCTTGTATTAGTGCTACTGCAGTTTTTTGACCAATACCCGAAACTCCAGGAATGTTATCCGAGCTATCCCCCACTAGACTTAAGTAATCCCTAATTTGAGATGGCAAAACTCCAAATTTTTCATTTACTTCTTTGGGTCCAAAAAATTTATCTTTTAATGTATCCCATAACTGGACATTTGCATTTACAAGCTGCATTAGGTCTTTATCACTTGAAACAATAATAACCATGTTTTTAGGAGATTTAGCTTGCCACTCATGAGTCAAAGAAGCAATAAGATCATCTGCTTCTGTGCCACCTTGTTTTATTGAAAAAACATCGAATGCTTTAACAATAGCTTCGATTTTATCAAATTGAGGGATGAGATCTTCTGGCGGGGCACTGCGATTGGCTTTATAGTCATTATAGATTTTTTTTCTAAATGAAGGTTCTTTAGAGTCATATACAATGCCAAAATACTTTGGATTAACTTCATTAATAAGTTTAAGTAGCATTGTAGTCACACCATAAGCCGCATTAGTAGGCTCACCTTTTCGATTTTTCAAATTGCGATTAATGGCATAATAAGCACGATAAATAAATGAGCTAATATCTATCAAGTACAAAGTGTGTTCTGGATCAAAGCGCATATTTTAGTTCTAATGGGACACAAGAAAAATGGGAAGAGAAAAGAATGCCTGCGTATCCGGTTACCACATAATTCAGGTTTTTTCCAGACCTTGCGTGTCAACAAAATCATAGATCTCTCTGTATGTGGCGCCAGCACTCAGGGTTCCTAAACCTAACAATGATTGAAATGAAACTGAACGATAAAAAC
>JACRAO010000093.1 GCA_016213345.1 Bdellovibrio sp.
AAGTCCCAAAGGGACATTTTTTAAGCACAGAAAAAATCTAAAACCCCACCACCGCTGCATTACTCATTAGACACCCCGGTCTATTTTGCCCGCAAGCCTATAAGGCCAACCCTTGTCTTTTTTTTACTGTCTGGATCACAGCGTTATGAAATACACTATTGACATGACTATACATATAAGTATACACTATACATGAGGTTTATCAACAGGAGGCCATATACATGACAGTCAATGCGCTAAAAATAAGACAGTCATTTGGTGCTATTTTAAAGCAAGTTCAAGCTAGCAATGAACCACTTATTATTGAAAAAGGACGAGTACCTGTTGCTGTTCTTATTTCTTTGAAAACCTATAAGGAAAGATTTATTGATTTGCGGGAAAAAGAGAAAAAAGACGAACTTTTTGAATCCTTTGTGGCTAGCGGAACAAAAACTGAAGAAAACTCCATGAAAGCACTACGGGAACTTCGTTATGGTTCACATCGTTGATGCATCAGTGGCAATTAAATGGTTTATTCAGGAAACAGAACGCGATATCGCGCTCTCTGTTCTTCAAAGAATAATAAATAAGCCAAAACACTTTGCCGTGCCGGAGCTTTTTTATTTTGAGCTCGCTCACGCCTTCAATCGACTCATCAAAAAACCTTCCCCGCTTCAGCTCCATCTTTTAGGTCAAGTAACTACTTTTGGCATTTATCGTTTTTCAATGACTCCAGAGTTACTTTCTGAAGTTATATACTTTCAATCACTTGGTCTGAGCGGATATGACAGTGCCTATATTGGTCTTGCTAAAATTTTAAAAGGAAAATGGATTACTTTTGACAAAAAAGCTCACAATACAATCGAACACCTAAACTTAAGCGAATGCTTGATTTAAAAAACCTTAGTCTACTTAAAATACAACCATTTAATATATTCTTGCAAAGTAATATGAATGCCGTGCAAACTAGCGCGCCACTCTTGAGGCTCAAATGAGTCAACAGATGAGTCAACACGCCTTGGGCGAATATGTTGTCTTTTTAACCCCTAATTAAAAAAGGCTATTGTTTTTTTAAAATAGGGTGTAAAATGACAATAATGTATAGCTACCTAGCCCAGCAGATCCAAAAAGACTTACTAAAAAAGATGGTTTTCCTGTCGGGTCCGAGACAGTGTGGCAAAACAACTTTAGCTCAAAAAATTCTTGGATTTCCGAACCATTCTGATCGCTATTTCAATTGGGACAATGATCTTCATCGGGAACTGCTTCTTAAGCAGAAACTCCCTATCACTCCAGGAATGATCGTGCTTGATGAAATTCATAAATATATACGATGGAGAAATTATCTTAAGGGCATATTTGATTTAAGAAAACATGAGCTGAAAATCTTAGTCACAGGAAGTGCTAAACTGGATTATTATCGAAGAGGTGGGGATTCGTTACAGGGTAGATACCATCACATACGCATGCATCCCCTTACTCTCATGGATATTGATACAAAAAATCAAGAAGCATTAGAGTCGCTTTTTAATTTTAATGGGTTTCCTGAACCTTTTTTTTCTCAATCTGAAAGTGAAACAAGAAGGTGGAGTCGAGAATATCGATCACGTCTTGTTCGGGAAGAATTGACTTCTTTAGAAAAAGTGAGTGAACTTTCTCTAGTGGAGTTGCTGATGATACGGCTTCCCGATTGTGTGTCTTCACCCCTTTCTGTCAATGCTTTAAGAGAAGATTTAAAGGTATCTCATCAAACTGTTTCGCGATGGTTGGATATTTTAGAAAATCTCTATGCCATTTTTCGTATTTATCCATTTGGAGCGCCACAGATTAGAGCTGTAAAGAAGGAACCCAAACATTACCATTTTGACTGGGCTTTAGTAGAAAACAAAGGGGCTCGTTTTGAAAATCTAGTTGCATGCCATTTATTAAAGTGGTGCCATTGGATCGAGGATACCCAGGGGTATGATATGGAGCTTCGTTATTTTAAAGATAATGAAAAACGTGAAGTTGATTTTGTCGTATTGAAAAATCGTAAACCTATTTATTTTATTGAGGTTAAATTTTCATATCAAGAGGCAGACTTATCGTTGCGGTATATAAAGAAAAAATTTTCTGAAGTGCCAGCTTATCAAATTTATTTCAATGATAAATCGGCTGGAATGAAAACTAAATCTTACAAAGATAAAGATAATATAATCATTTGCCCTGCTGTTGAATTTTTTGAAAAAAATTTTCATTTTGATGTGTAATAGAATAATGGCTTTTAATAATTTTCTTTCCATGGCATCAATGTTTCGGCGTAATCTTACAAACACACCTGGCTTGCTGCGAAAGTGTTAAAGTCGGAAATAATTCAGCACCTTAATTTAAAAAGCCTTAGTCCACTTAAAATGCAACCATTTAATATATTCTTGCAAAGTAATATGAATGCCGTGCAAACTAGTACGCCACTCTTGAGGCTCAAATGGTTCCTGATAAACTGACAAAGTGTGAATTTTTACTTTTAAATTATCATGATTTAATATGGCTTCAAAAAGTGCTTTGGCCCTTTTCATATGATAAGAAGAAGTCACCAATAAAACCCGCTCCCATCCCCTCTCTTTTGCGTACCGAGCAAACCAAAGAGCATTTTCTTCTGTATTTGTACTTTCTCGTTCAAAAATCACATAGGATGGCTTTAGAGCTTGCAGTAAGCCGCGACGAAACTGTTGAGTCAAAGCGCTCCAATGCAACCGGTGCCCTACTCCAGACAAATATAGCATCGGAACACTGGGTGGCACAGGCGAACGACCAGCTCCACGCATCGGCATTTGCGAAAGCTCATAGTACCTATACCAAAGATCACTAGCTTGTGTAATACGCCCCCTGCCTCCAGCAAGGCATACAATAACATCTACTTTAGGAAGATGAACCCCATCTACAGTGTCTTTATATTCATAAATCTCACCTGCTGAGAAGAAAGCAAACAAGAAGAACCCGAATAAAATCACTAATAGAAATAACAACGATGGTTTAAGAAATAACAACGACATTTTAAGTGCTTTTTTTACTCTCATTATTATACTTGCAATTGTTTTATAATTTTACTAAGTTATGCTATTAGCTTTATAGGAAGAAAAAGTTTATGTCTAGAAAATGTGATTATTGTGGTAAAAAGCCATCTTATGGCAATCAAGTTTCTCATTCTAATATCGAAACCCGTACCCGCTGGTTACCAAATATAAAACGCATGAAAGCTGTGATAGATGGCCTTACCCGAACAGTCAGGGTGTGCACTCGCTGTATTCGCTCAGGCAAAATTACTCGTCCAACCAGAAGAAAACTCGCCCCACAAATAACAACAAATTAAATCTGAGCTATAGCCTCTATTTCTACTAATACATCTTTAGGCAAACGAGAAACTTCGACCGTAGAACGAGCTGGAGGAGAGTCCTTAAAATAAGCAGCGTAAATTTCGTTTACCTTGGGAAAATCATTCATGGATTTTAGAAATATCGTGGTCTTCACTACCCGACTCAAAGCACATCCTGCACTCTCTATCACAGCTTTTAGATTTTCTAAAACTTGCCTAGTTTGTGACTCAACATCCGCTCCCACTAACACTCCAGTGTCGGGACGAAGTCCGATCTGCCCTGAACAAAATATAAACTGACCAACCTGAATGGCCTGACTATACGGCCCAATTGGTTTTGGTGCATGACTTGTTAAAACAATCCTACGAGTTTCTGTGTTCATAAATAGAGATTTCCCTGTGCTTTTCTGCGATGTTGGATCTCCATTGCCGTAAATGCTGCCATATTTACAACATCACTCACGTCAGAGTTCTGTTGTAAAACATAAACAGGTTTATTCATTCCAACTAAAATCGGTCCAATTGCTTCTGCCTGTCCAAGCCTCGTCATGAGCTTATAAGCAATATTGCCGGATTGTAAATCCGGAAATATAAGCACATTTGCATTTCCAGGTACTTTATTAAATGGAAAACTTTCTTTAGAAATTTCTGGAAATACCGCCGTATCCGCCTGCATTTCACCATCAACTATCAGGTATGGCGCACGTATTTTTATCAAATCAACTGCATTCTTTACTTTCAGAGCAAAAAAATGTGCATTAGAACCAAAATTTGAAAATGAAAGCATTGCAATACGTGGTTCTGTGTTTGTTAAGCTTTTTGAAAGCTCAGCAGTTTGAATAGCAATATCCGCCAATTCTTCCGCAGATGGATCAATATTTACTGTGGTATCTGCAAAAAACATAACTTTCTTCTTAACAATTAACATATAAATCCCCGCTAAACGCGAACCTGGTTTGACTCCAATTACTTGAATGGCAGGTTTTAGTGTTTCGGGATAACTATGAGATATGCCACTTAACAATCCGTCAGCATGCCCGGTTTCTACCATCATGGCGCCAAAATAATCTGTTTGTCGCATCAAAGATTTCGCCAATGCAAAAGTGACACCTTTTCGACTGCGTTTTTCTGCAAATTTTCTTGCATATTCTTCCCAGTTTTCACTATCAGAGGGACGAATGATTTTTATTCCAGCCAAGTCTTCTTCTAAACCAAGATCTTTGATGTTTTTTAATACATTTCTTTCATTTCCCAGCAAAACCGGCTCTGCAAATCCTTCTTCTCTAATCATGTGTGCAGCTTTTAAAATTTTAGGGTGCTCCCCTTCGGTGAAAACTATTTTAGCCAAAACTCCTTCTTCTTCTGTCTCAGATTGCACACGTTTTTTAATCCCTCGCATAACGGTATAACTTGAGCCCAAAAGCGTTTCTAAGTGGTCTTTATATTGTGCAATATCCACCTTTTTTCTGGCCACCCCGGTTTTTATAGCTGCTTCTGCCACACTAGCCGCTACCCAAAGCAGTACTCTGCGATCAAAGGGTTTAGGAATAAGATAAGTTCTGCCAAATTTGAAACTCTGACCACCATAAGCACGCGAGACATTATCGGGTACATCTTCTTTTGCAAGCTCAGCTAGTGCTTTTACGGCTGCCATTTTCATTTCTTCGTTAATACAAGTAGCCCGCGTATCGAGAGCGCCTCTAAAAATAAATGGAAAACCTAAAACATTATTGACTTGATTAGGATAATCCGAACGCCCAGTTGCCATAATTGCATCAGGGCGTACTTTCAAAACCGCTTCTGGTAAAATTTCAGGGTCAGGATTGGCCATAGCAAAAATAACAGGGTCCTTATTCATATTTTGAATCATCTTAGCCGACACAGCATCTTTTACTGAAACCCCAACAAAAGCGTCGGCTCCATCTAAAGCTTGAGCTATGGTTCTTTTTTCTGTATCAACAGCAAATTTTTCTTTGTAAGGGTTCATCCCTTCGCGGCGACCTTTATAAATAACACCCTTCGAATCACACATCATGATATTTTCCCGCTTAACTCCGAGCTGCAAATAAAGATTTGCACACGCAATGGCCGCAGCCCCTCCTCCCGAAAACACCACACGAACTTTTTTAATATCCTTGCCGACAACTTCTATTGCATTCAAAAAAGCAGCTCCACTAATAACTGCTGTGCCGTGCTGATCGTCATGAAAAACAGGAATTTTAAGTCGTTTTTTCAGTTCTTCTTCAATGTAAAAACATTCCGGTGCTTTGATATCTTCTAGATTAATCCCTCCAAAAGTAGGCTCCAGCATTTCGCAAGCACGAATTACATCATTGGGTTCTTTTGCATTAAGCTCGATATCAAAAACGTCAATGTCTGCAAATTTTTTAAACAAAACACCCTTGCCTTCCATTACGGGTTTAGACGCAGGCGCTCCAATATTGCCTAAACCTAAAACGGCTGTTCCATTTGAAACTACAGCAACAAGATTGCCCTTAGCCGTGTATTCATAAATAAGTTCTTCTTTCTCTTGAATCATCCGACATGGCTCAGCAACGCCAGGCGTGTATGCCAGACTTAAGTCTTTTTGCGTAGATACTGGTTTTGTGGGAATAACTTCGATTTTTCCTTTTCTGCCTCTAGAGTGATACTCTAGGGATTCGTCATATAGTGTCATAATGGGATTATGCTAGCACGCATTGCACGTTCAAAAAATAAAAATGCTACGCGTTATAATTAAATTTATACACCTGTTATCACCTGTTATTTGGCACATAGCTTGCAGTTCCTGCTACAGAACGAACGAAAATCGTGCTAATTATAAAGGGTAAGGGAAATATGAGCTAATGAAAGAGACCGAAATTCGAAGTCAAAGTCCAAAAAGAAGACTATTAGCAAACAAAAACTATTTTGTAGGTTTTTGTTTTTTTATACTTTTCTCTACGTTGTCACTAGCGGATCAATATACACGCCCATTTGAAAACCACCTTGCACCTCATAAAACATTAACTTTTGAACCAGGATTTCAATTTTTTTCCACAAAAGAGAACTATGGCCCAAGCGGGAGCTTGACTACTCCTAGTAATTTAAAAAGCTACACTAGGTTTGGATTTGATTTGCTATCTAGTTACGGATTAAATCCGCGGGTTAGCGCGTTTGCCAGGCTGACTTGGCAAAAAAATGAAATCAGTCATAATACACTGAGCGGCAGTGCCTATGGTTTCGGAGACTCTACACTTGGCTTTACTCTCCGCATTTTAAGATCCAACCCTAATCCATTTAGCAAAAAAGCTGTTTTAGACTTCCAGTTTCAGACTGACATCCCATTTTATAGCAACAAACAATCAAACCAAAATAATACACCATTTCTTGGAGATGGGTCCTATGATCTGACCGGAGGATTATTATTAAATTTGCCACTTTTCAGGTCTCCAGAATCAAGTTGGCTTGTTTTAGGCGGTAGTGGAATCACTTGGCGGAGTGCTGGGTTTTCTGCATCCGTCCCGTGGTCATTGGCTGTTCAATATGTACAGAGTGAACAGTTTTTTGCCGAAATAGGAGGGTATGGCTTTTATTCTTTAAAAACCGATCCCAATGGCAAGTCAGGAAACATAGCAAGTGCTGGGTCAGGTGGAGGCGGCAGTTTTGTCATAAATGCTATTAATCCCTCTTTAGCTATGATTCGTGGACAATTAGGTTACAACTTAAACGAAGACGTTGGATTTAAGCTAGCACTGTCCAATTCAGTTTGGGGACAAGCAGCACCCTCGGGCCTGAATGTCTTGTTTGGAATGACTGCGCGGTGGCACTTTAAAAAATACAATGAAGCTCAAACACCGATTTCACCAAAAAAGCTCACCCCACAAGAATACGGGAAATCAAATCAGGGATTTTTGGACTACGCGTTTGAAGCTAAAGTGGTTCGCATGAGTGACAGGTTGAATTTAGTAAAAATCAATAAAGGCAGCCAAGACGGAATAGAAGTCGGCCAAATATTTGATATTTTTTCTATCAAAAAGGATGGCACAGTGAACGAAATCATTGCCCGCTCGGAGTGCACCCATGTTAAGCCAAACGAAGCGGCTCTTAAAATTACAGAATATTTCAAAGAAGTATGGATCGAAGAAGGATTTATTGCAAAAAGGCCATTGCCGTAATGGAACAAATTATTGTAATATATAATCATTAATGTTTTTTAGCGCTGGGGGGCAGCTTTTATGAAAAAAACCATTTTTAGTTCAATTGCAATAAGTTTAGCTTCTTGTTTTATGTTTTTGTATTCCGCTCATGCTGCTAAATTTGCCAACCAGTTTGTAGAGTTCGAGCTCCCCCCACAATGGCAATGCAATCTAGAAGGGGCAGAGTGGGTTTGCCAAAATGCTATTGAGTCAAAAAAAAGAGAAGCCATTATTGTCCTAGCTGCAAAACTCAAGGGCGATCAAGACAGCCTTGACCAATACCTGACTTATGTAAAAAAACCAAAAAGCTATACCAGTATTCACGGAAAACCAATTACTTCAGCGCCAAAGCATGCAACTACAGTAGATATCAATAGCCACCCATGGGTAGACGCCCTGCATCTTGATTCAGAAATACCGGATTTTTACACTCGCTACCTGGCTACTGTAAAAGCAGATATTGGTGTACTTGTGACTTATTCGATTAATAAAAATAAATATAAAGAGTACTCTTCTGATTTTGAAATCATGATAAAAACATTAAAGGTCTTTAGAAAACCAGGTGGCATTAATGTCGCTCCATCTGATAAAAACTTGCTCCAAAACCCGATTCCTCCTAATGTTTTACAAGACACCGTGTTTCAGCCACCTGCCGAAGGCGGCTCTGACGTCGCAGAACCTAAGAAAGCAAAAAGCACATCTGATGAAATGCTATTTTATATCATCTTGGCAGTAGCTCTGGTCGTGCTATTTATCATATGGAGAAGACGGAGATCTTGAGAAAAACAGGTAAATATTAAGTGTATCCATCCCTATAATTAGCCCTATAATTAGCCCTATAATTAGCCCTATAATTAAACCATGCCAATTTTGAACATTGACTGTCGATAATTAGCATGGTTTAATAAAAGTCATGCCACATGCTAGAGCACGACATTTGGTGTCACTCATTTTAAGAAAGCTAAGGTTTTCTCCAGTGGTTGCACTGCAAGGAGCAAGGCAAACTGGAAAAAGTTTTTTAGCAAGAGAGATTTTAAAAGAAAAACTCTACGATTATACATATGAAACATTGGACCAACTTGCAATAAGAGAGTTTGCAAAAACTAATCCTGAAACATTTCTGAAACAGCGCTCTCAATTTAAAACTTTTGCCATAGACGAAGCTCAAAAAGCACCTGTCCTATTTGATAGCATTAAATACGAAGTAGATCTAAAAAGAATACCTGGAAAATACTTACTTTTAGGATCAACCGAATTTTCAAAGCTTGCTCTCATCAGGGAATCCCTAACAGGAAGGATGAGTCGCGCAAGGCTATACCCTCTAAATTTGGGAGAAGTTTACAAATTGCCACCCAATCCATCAAAAAACAAACTTCTAGTACGGGATGCTCCAAGAATTACAAGGCAGCAGTTTTTAACCCATCTAGAGCGAGGAGGCATGCCTGGTATTTTTGGAATACATTCAACATCAGAAAGGGAGTCAGCAGCGCAAGACTGGATTGATTTGACAACACAGAGAGATGCCTTGTCATTTGCAAATCTAAAAATAGACGCCGACTTATGCATGAAAATTTTTCAAAAAGTAGCTCTCCTAGAAGAACCAGAGGCTGGACAGATCGCAAAAACACTAAAAGTCGATTTGCGTAGAATTAATACACATCTTCACGTTTTAAAATCTTTATTTGCTCTCCATGAGCTTAAACCGCATCCACTAGGAACAGGCAAATCAAGATATTTTTTATGCGATATAGCTTTTGCAAAAATGCTTGGAGCTTCTTTCGAAAGACTTCTTTATACATGGCTCATACAAGAACAACTTTCACAGAGAGCTTACAAGGATGATCGCAATA
Organism: Bdellovibrio sp.; assembly: GCA_016213345.1. Classification (GTDB taxonomy): domain Bacteria; phylum Bdellovibrionota; class UBA1018; order UBA1018; family UBA1018; genus JACRAO01. The sequence goes on from JACRAO010000093.1 coordinate 9,360, forward strand.
CTGAACTCTATTATTACCGTTCTCTAAAAGGTAGTCTTATTCATCTTATGATAGAAAACCAACCAAATGATATTTTGGCAGCAAAGCTTTTTTCAGAAGAAAAAATCATGAGCCGAGAGTTAGAAATACTTGTTGCTTTTAAAAAAAAATCTGCAAAAACACACAAAGTAACACTTTGTGGACTTGGCGCTGATAATCAAGTGCACAAAATTTCGAAGAATAAAGACATCATCAATATTTATAAATGGGAGTCTATAGGGTAGGCGACGCAATTAATTAAACTTAGCAGAAAATATAGGCCTTAGTTTTTTATAAACATTTCGTGCAGGACGTGGGCCCAGTGCTAAAATACTTCTAGCCGAATGCCTAAAAAGTTTTCTGGCAACTCTGCGCACATCACTCGGCGTTACTTGATCAACCCATGCACAAATTTCCTCTACTGAAAAACACTTTCCAAAGAAAATTTCATTTTTAGCAACACTTGACATGCGAGACTCTACATCGTCAGAATTTAATAAAATAGTCCCTTTCAGATTATTCTTAATAACTGTAAGTTCTTCTTCAGTTAAGAGCTGCCTTTTCAGTTTTGTAACACATTCTTCAATTAATTTTAAACACAAAGGCACTTGTTTCATCCCGGTTGCTGCATAAATCGAAAACACTCCAGAATCATAAAAGGGCGAAACAGTCGAATAAACATTATATGCTAGACCATTTTTTTCACGAATTTCCTGAAAAAGTGCCGAGCTCATCCCACCTCCTAAATATACATTTAGAAGTAACGCCGCAAATCTGTCTTTAGATGAATATCTAAAACTCTCTACTCCCCAAACAAGATGCACTTGTTCGGCAGATCTTTTGATCCACCATGT
>JACRAO010000087.1 GCA_016213345.1 Bdellovibrio sp.
ACCAAAATGAAAAGCCTGAAGACTCGAAGCACAGAGCCTATTTATAGTCACACCAGGCACTAGGTCCGGCAAACCAGCCAATAGCGAAGCAAGCCTTGCAATATTTTTGCCCTGCTCCAAGTGCTGCCCAACACAACCTATATACACGTCGTCTATTAAATTATTTTGTTTAGCAATATCCTTAATTAATGCTGCTAGCAGTTCATCGGCCCTTATGTTTCTAAAAATTCCTTTTTCAGGATGTGATTTTCCTATTGGAGTTCTTTTGGCTGCTACAATATATGCATCCATAATCGTGCCTCTCTTTATAAAGCCAATAACCCACAGCTTTTGCCTCCATCTACGTGGAGTATTTGACCAGTAATAAACTGTGCTTCATCAGAGGCCAAAAACGCCACAGCAGAAGCTATATCGTCAACACATCCCATTTTTCCTGTGGGCTGCATTTTTATAAGCCTCTCTAAAGCTTCTTTAGGTAACCCCCTGGCCATTGGAGTATCAATCAATCCTGGAGCAACTGCATTGACATTAATATTATATCTCGCAAACTCTAGTGCTAAAGTTCTTGTCAAACTAACCAATCCACCTTTGCTGGCTGAATAATTAGCTTGTCCAATATTGCCAAGCCAGGCACGTGACGAAATATTAATAATTTTTCCATACCGCTTTTCTTTCATACTTGGAAACACGGCCTGACACAGTAAGAAAGAACCTTTTAAATTTACACTCAAAACCTGATCCCAGTCTTCTTCAGAAATTTTCGAAACAAATCCATCCCGGATAATTCCTGCATTGTTTACGAGTATGTCTATTTTTTTATAAGTACGAAGTATTTCATTTACAGTTTTATTTACTTCTTCTTTGTTGGTTACATCGGCACGGTAAATTTGCACTTCGCCTTTTGCATCTTCAATTTCTTGTTTTATTTTCTCTAAAAGATCTTTGTTAATATCCAGCAAACAAACCGTAGCACCCTCTTGAGACAATCTTTTTACAATAGACACGCCTATCCCTTGTGCTGCTCCAGTGATGAGTGCTGTTTTTTCGAAAAAACGGTCTTTCATTTATGTAGCCTCTATAAGCATTGCTACACCTTGGCCCCCTCCAATACAAGCACTTGCCACTGCTAGCCGTTGACTGCTTTTCTTTAAACTTATAAAACCTGTCAACACTAAACGACAACCACTTGCTGCTAGCGGGTGCCCCATAGCTATTGCACCACCATGAATATTGACTTTGTTTAAATCTAACTCTAAATCTCTAGTAACTGCCAGGCATTGTGCACTAAAAGCTTCGTTAATCTCAAATAAATTTATATCATTAGTAGAATAATTGCATTGCGATAAAAGTAAACGAATAGCCGGTGCTGGTCCAATGCCCATCAAGTATGGGTCAACTCCAACTGAAGCAATCCCTCTGATTTTTCCTAAGACTTTCAGTCCGTGTGTACTGACAAACTCTTTAGAAGCTAAAAGGACTGAACATGCGCCATCAACAATTCCACACGCAGAACCTGCCGTGGTTGGCCCTTCTTTCGTAAAAATGTACGGGAGTTTAGCCAAGTCTTCTAAAGTTGTTTTTCTTGGATTTTCATCTTGAGAAAAAATTTCTCTAGCTCTAGTTCGATAAGAACGGGGTTTAAGTCCAGGGGTCTCTAAATTGTTTTTTGACTCTACTCCAATAAGCTCGTCTTTAAAAAATCCATCATTGCACGCTTGAAAATACCTGTCTTGACTTTGTTTAGAAAACTCATCTACTTCTTGGCGTGTTAATTTATATTTCTTGGCTAAATTGTCAGCCGTATGCCCCATGGGCACTGCCGCGGTGTCACCCAAAGCTTCCCAGAGCAGATCAATAAAATCTGGTTTTCCAAGTTGAAAACCCTGCCGCATACCATATGACACCAGTGGAAATCTACTCATTGTCTCTGTACCACATGCTAAAACCACGCGTGCTTTTCCCAAGGCAATTTCTTCTGCTGCTTTGCCAATAGCTTCGATCCCGGAACCACAAATTCTTTGGACCAATAGAGCAGGTGCCTCAGTTCTGACACCACTGTAAAGAGAAATGTGGCGAGGTAAAAAAAACGAATCTGCACTTGATTGTCCAATATTTGCAACAATAGTTTGATCTATTTCATTAGCAGGAATCCCACTTGCAGCAATTGCTGCGCGGGACGATAAAATCCCAAGATCAGTGGGAGAGACAGAAGATAAAGTGCCATTTAATTTACCAAATGGGGTTCTTTTACCTGACACGAGATAAATATCTTCGAAAACCGCACCAACTCCCTCTTTCTTACAAAAACCTTTGATTTGCATTTGATACTCCTTATTTATATTCTGGTTTCTCATTCATAAGAGCAAATGGACCTTTGGGCCATCTCAGACCCACACGTGCTCCCAAATCTACCGAAATCTCATCTGTAACACCTTCACTAACTAGTTGAGAAGCAATCCTAAAACAAACAGAAAAAAGACGCTTTTCGACTATTTCTGGATTATTTTTTCCGCCTTTTAAAATATTTGCAGACTTCAGATCCCATGGTTTGTTAAGTGAGACTTGTTCTTTTAAAATCAATGCCGGCTGATAAAAAGACCCAAGCTTATTAGCCAAACCGCTAGCTGCATGCAGTGCAATTGGAACTCCGGTAGCGTTCATAAGAGCAAATGGTCCCATACTGATGCCAAAAATGGTTTTAGCTATATCATCTATAAAAGAAACACTTCCGTATCCTTCTTCATAAAGACGACAAGCTTCGTTGAGCCACGGCACAAAAAAACGATTGATAGCAAAACCAGGGCTATCCTGGACTAGAATAGGAGTTTTGTCTATTTTAGTATAGAAATCAAGAACTTCCTTACCTAAACCATCCTGAGTATGAAATGTCGAAATAATCTCGACTAATTTATTTTTAGCGGCTGGATAGAAGTAATGAACTCCTAAAACTTGTTTTCGATTTTTTAATTCAGAAACAATATCTGAAATCAAAAAAGAAGACGTGTTAGTAGCTAAAACGCAGTGTGGAGTAACTATTGTCTCTAATTCCTTGAAAAGCGATTTTTTAATTTGCAGGTCTTCATATATAGCCTCAACAATAAACTCACAAGCTGACAAAGTTTCTTTTTTTGTAGTGTATGAAACAGAATTGGATATTTTATCTTGATCTTCTTTTTTTAATAATTTTCTTTCGACTGCCTCATTTAGAGAGTTTTGAATAGCCTTCCTTCCTTTTTCTAGAAATTCATCTTTTGCGTCTACCAAAATAACTCTTAACCCCTTCATGATAAAGTGTTGTGCAATCGAAGAACCCATTGTGCCAGCTCCAATTACACCAATAGTTTTAATATTTTGCATGATTACTTACCTCCTAAAGTCTTTTTCGAAAGGTTACTTTTATCCGGGTCATTTTGCAAAGGAATTTCTCCTTGCTTATCTCTTAATGGTTGTTTACCAAATTTAATCAGTTTCTTCTTGTTGGATCGTCCTAATAGTAATACTACTGCCCATAGTATCGCTTAATAATTTTCGTATACCAGCAACATGAGCATTGCCAACGATAACAACTGCTGGTTTGTTCTGCTTTTTGGCGCGTTGTACTAAAATGATGATATTTTCTAAAAAGATTTTATTTCGCCATTTAACAATTAATGTTTCTGAACCATTTTCTCTCAAACCACTCAATATATCAGAAACCTGAGCACGAAATCCGCGTGGTAACTTAACTTGATCTTTATATTTTATTGCTAGTAAATCAGCAAAGGACTTCGTAAACATATACAGTAATTCTTCTAAATTACTGTACTCTAGATCCTTGTAATAAAGTATATTGTTGTTTGAAATAAGTTGGCCACCATTAAATGCTGCCACAAACCTATCAATTATGTTCTGAAATTTTTCATATACTTGGCTATCACTGCG
>JACRAO010000094.1 GCA_016213345.1 Bdellovibrio sp.
ATGAGGGCACTAGGCTCTCTGGGGGGATGACAAGTGTCGCAGTTCGGGTTATCTTTTTTGATAGTACACGTTCTATTAAGGAAGAAGAAACAGAGCAGGCGAGTCGACAAATTGTCGAAGCCTGGAAAAAGGAATTAGATATAGAACTTCGTACTTTTTAGAAAGGGGATAGAGCTGTGGCAATGACAAAAGCAGATATTGTAGAGGCTTTGAATGACAAGGTTGGTTTTTCAAAAAATGAAGCATCAGATTTAGTTGAGCTTGTTTTTGATACCGTTAAATCAACGCTTGTTCAGTCAAGTAAAATAAAAATTTCTGGTTTTGGAAATTTTATAGTGAGAAACAAGCGCACCAGAACAGGTAGAAATCCTCAAACTGGACAATCCATTGAGATTTCTGCTCGCAGAGTATTAACTTTTAGACCATCACAAATTTTGAGATCAGAAGTCAATGCTTCTTTAGAAGGCAAGCCGATTCAAGTAGATTCAGTCGGACACGGTGGGGACGATGGCGATGACGAAGGCATCGATTAATACGACGAAGGAAGTGATTAATACAGCGATTAATACCAGATTGTATTATCGCATTGGGGATGTTTCTAAACTTTCTGGCATAAAACCTCATGTGCTTCGCTATTGGGAGAGTGAGTTTCCTTTTCTAGCTCCAGAAAAATCTGTTTCTGGGCAAAGGGTGTACCGCAAAAAACATATTCAAGCGGCACTGCTTATTAAAGACCTGCTGTACCGTGAACGATACTCAATCGAAGGTGCAAAAAAAAGAATTCATGAAATGAAAAAAAAAGGCGAGTTCAAGGAATTAAGATTTGATTCTCTAGTTCAATCAAATCAGGTTTCTCCAACTCCACAGGATATTATGCAAAAAGATCAAAGAATCAAAACTTTGCTCCAAGAAATCTCTCAGCTTGCAGATGATTTGGTATAAACCCAGGTTATTATTCTTTTTATACATATTAACTTGCGTATTATCTATTTTTCAAATTTCATTTCTTTGATTACAACCCTCTTTATGCGATGACATGAAAATGGAATTGCGAAACAAAATAATAACAAATGCTGTTAACTCAAAAGAGTAACAGCGGAAATAAGAAGGGGAGAAAGAAAATGAAAAAATTAGTAATTGTAACATTAGCAGTAGGAGTAATGGGGTTAAACGGTATTGCAATGGCCGATGGTTTTAAGTGTGAAACACGAGATGGAAAGCTTTTAGTAAAAGTTTTCAATCAAGTAAAACCAGAACTTGGAACACGAAATGCAGCCGTAATGGTTATTTCAGACAGAGACGTACATGTTGGAAGAAAAACTATTGCCAGTTTTAAAGATGCAAGTGGTTTACTTTCAAGCCGGGGGGCCAACTATGTAGCAAAAGTGGATCTGAGATTTGCCGATAGCAGAAGGAAAGGCGAACTCATTGGGGGCACAAAATTAGGCGAGTTGGATCGTATTCTATTAGGTGTAGATTTCAACTACAGCCAGCCCGTTGAAGAAGGCGAAATCGTATCAGGTGTTTTGACCTTAGAAAAAAGAAATGGCGACAGCATCGAACTCGATATGGATTGCACTCGCTATCTTAAAAACTAAGCTCAGTTTTTTGGGGGGATCTCATTAGGGGGATCTTATCAAAAAGAGGTGGCTTCTAGAACATAGAAGCCACCTCTTTTTTTATTTTAACTACTACACTTAAGTGCTCGCTCAGTTAATTACATGACATGAAATATTTATCTTAGCATGAGATATATTTTTTTATTTTGTTCACACTGCCGCTTGACTTTGTTGCTGCGTGCCATGTACTGCTTGCGTTATGATAAATAAAAATAAAGTTGGCAGGCTTTTCTTACTAACAATACTTTTAGCAAGTTTGATTTCGAGCACTTCATCTTTTGCAAGTGTTTCAGACAAAGATCTTGTTGTGCAAGGCTTTGGGCAAACCTTGGACCTATTGCAAAGAGCTGATTTAGAAAAATTATTAGAGAAGGTTGATTTTATTTTAAACATTTTTAAAGACCCAAATATTAAACAAATAAGAGAAAAAAGTTTTAGCGATACGGCAAATTGGCCCGGGTTTCTGTGGAATAAAGAAGAAGATGGTGACTTCACAGTTTCAAACGGAGAAATTAGGCGTGGATTTGCATTTCTGAAAGATGCAGGTAAACGAGCTTTGATTTCCTGGCCCAACACTACTCACGCGACACTTTTAGAAATGGCAGAGGTCTTAAGCTCACTTCAGATGAATTTGAGAAATCCAAATAAACCTGCCTATTCACTTTTGCCGGAAACTGCATTGAGAATTTTAGACGAAGCAACAAGCACTAATGTAGGAACTGTCAACGATGGTGAAGCTAAAAACCTTCCAAGCACATCAGAGAGAAATTTAAGCAAGGTGGATCCAGAAGATTCGTCATTTTGGAGTGCACCAAAAAATCTAGAAAATAAAAATCTCACTTGGGGCTTTGATCGCACCGGACCACTGCTTTCAGGCAAAGACATATGTGAGTATGATGGTGCTAAGAGTTCTTATGGAACACACCCAGGTTTTAAAATGAAGTGTGGTGATAGAGCTTTAAGAGTTAAATTTGCAGAAATTAGGTCACAATCTTTTTCAACCAGAATCTTATCAGCTCTAGGTTACAGCATAGATGAGATTGTAGATCCACTTAACTACATTATACAATCCAAGGACTCACTAGCAGATTTGAGTTCAAGCAAAAGCAGGGTTTTAAGAATGAAGTATGATCACAGGATTTTGAGCGAGCTCCACAAGAGAAAACAAGTAAAATTTGATGTCACTTTATTTCCTGGTTTTTTGAACATTAAAACTGTAAACCTCACAGACCTCCATAATATTGATCCTTTTTTGAGAGTACAAAGAGGTTATCTAAAAGAACCTGTTTCAAAAGAATTGCAAGCCAAAGCCGTACGCGATGAAAAAGGTGGGAGATGGTACTTAAACGGAGTCGAACGAGATCCCAAAAAATTAGACCTTAAAAAATTTCTATTAAGAAACCCAAACTCTCCAAGTCCTGTATGGGCTGGAAGGGATGAAAGTAACTATGTCAAAGCAAACGAAGATCAAGTCGAACAATTAGTCATGGCTCCTGTTCAGGTTAAAACAAAAGAAGACAGCGTGGGACCATGGGATTTTAACGAGCTTGGACATGATGGGCTCAGAGAAACCAGAGGGCTAGGTTTGATCGCTGCTTGGATGGGCTGGCACGATGTGCGTTTTGATAATAACCGACTAGGAATTGTTAAAAACAGTAATGGGCAATATACCCTAAAGCACTATCTGCATGATACAGGCAGTGTGCTCGGTGAATCTGCTGGTATTGTGAAACAAAGCGCTGAAGATGCAGATCGATTTCCATGGTATATAACTCTAGGTGCACCACAAGTTAACGATCTCTATGGCACTTTTTATTTCAAAGTAGTAAAATTTAACACATTAGACGAGTGCTTTGCATTCGAAAAAATGAGCCTAAAAGACGCTCAATGGGGAGCGCGATTAATTTCTCGTTTATCCTCTCAGCAAATTGAACAAGCACTTCTTGGCGCTGGTTTCTCGGCAGCGGAGACCGTTTTGCTAAGAGACAAACTCCTAGCCAGACGATTTATGGTGCTTTGGGACTTAGGCTTGGGTGAGGAATATGCAAAGATTGAAAAAGGCCCGGTTGCATTAAGTTTAGGCACGACAAGAACAGAAATCGATGCACTACGCGAACGATATCGTGTAGATCAATCCAAAAGTGACGAAGACGTTGCAGCAGAGTTAGTTAGCCGAGGCATTATTCGTCCGTCCTTTTGCCACGGAGGCAGCGCGGTTGCATGCAAAGTCAATTTCGATCCTACTGTAGACCCAATGCCTGTTGCATTCTACGTTGACGAAACCGGCCAAACTCAGCGACTAGACCCAAAAGAAGACAACTACAAAGTAGTCAATGGAACTCTTATGGATGTCGATCCAAACTTGCCAAGGGCAAGGCTTCAGAATGGAGACATAGTAGACTTGCACCCTGTTTTAAATAGACGCAGAAATGACAGGGATAGGGATTAACCTAAAACATCAAATGGGTATTTTTCAAGTTCATAGCCCTTAGCGACAATGAGTTTTATTAACTCGTCGTCGTTTTTGTCTATGGCTTTTAGATTGCCCTGAATTCTCCGGTTAGAGCGCATAAAGAAAGACCGGGCAATTGCTATTTCGAGCTCACACTTTTCAACACTGCCTCCATTTTCTTCGATCGCGCGAGTAACCCGGGATAATACGCAAGACATCGCATACAAATCAATAGCAATATCTGCAATTCTCTTTTGTGCAAATTGGCGAAGATGAATTTTACTACCGTGTCTTCTTAAAAGCACTTCAACTTGTGTTGCAAATTCTGGCACGTATTCTTCGATCATCGAAGTTAATTTATGTAGCTCTGGATGCGCTTTCGTAATAGTTTCACCAACCACACTTCTTTTGATTTTCCTTAAAACAAAATCACTTACCGGGCCGAGTCCTTTTAGAGGATATTTAATTGCTTCAGCCAACCCTGCTAGTGTTTGTCCTGGACCTTGCATACCAGAAAGTGCAATAAATGCTCTTAAAATTTCATTTGTTCCTTCGAAAATGCGATTAATTCTGGCATCTCTTAACCAGCGTTCATAAGGATATTCCTTCATGAACCCTGCACCACCCCAGATTTGAACATTTTCATCCGCACATTCCCACAAAACTTCAGTGGCAAAAACTTTAGTAATCGCACTTTCTATAGAGTAATCAATATTTTTTCGATCAATCAAGCTTGTAGTCATATACACCATGCTTTCTGCAGCATAGATATTTGTCATCATGCGACCAATTTTTTCTTGAATCATCCCAAACTCGCCAATTTTCTTTTGAAATTGCACACGTTCGTTTGCATGAATTATAGAAGTTTCAAGACATTTTTTTGCCCCACCCATACAGCCAGCAGCTAATCCAAGACGACCATGATTTAACACTCCCATAGCAACTTTAAAGCCATGCCCTACTCCTCCTAAAACATTAGCTATAGGTATTTTTACATTTTCAAAGTGAATTTCGTTTGTCCAAGTGTGACGAATACCTAACTTGTCTTCTTTTGGACCCACTGAAACTCCATCTATGGGCAGCTCTACCATGAAGCAAGTTACTTTTTCTTTCTTTTCGCCTTTTCCATCAGTAACTTCTGTTTTTGCAAAAACAGTCAAAAAACTTGCAATCCCGCCATTAGTAATCCAAAGCTTGCTGCCATTTAAAATATAATGCGTAGCATCCGAAGAGAGTGTCGCCTTTGTCTTAATCGAAGCTGCGTCACTGCCACTGCCTGGTTCTGTAAGACAATAACAAGCTATGAGCTGTCCAGAGGCTAAACGAGGGAGATATTTTTTCTTTTGTTCTTCGGTTCCAAAGAGCATAAGCGCTTTGAAGCCAATACTCTGATGAGCACCTAGCGTGACGGCAACTGAACCGTCATGACCCGAAATTTCTTCCATCAAACGAGCATACGCAGTTTGTGAAAATCCAAGACCACCATATTCTTCAGGAACTCCAATGCCTAATAGACCCATCTCAGCCAAGTGGGAAATAATTTCTTTTGGCATTTCTCCTTTTTTATCCCATTCGTTAGTTTTAAAAGAATTATTTGCAAATTTACTCACTGTATCTAACACCATTCTTATTGTTTCTGTAGTGTCTGGATGTAGTTTTGGGTAAGGGAACATCAGTTCTTCTTTGATTTGTCCAAAAAATATAGATTTCATAAAACTCATTTGTTCCATAATATAAACCCTCCAAGGAATTGCCATTTTGCCAGTTTATTTTTAGTTAACTACATTCTTTTTTGACAAATTGTCAGACAAAGAGCAATAAAATTGATCGTCAAATTATTAACAGATAAAAATAAAAAAATTTTTAATAGTTACCATGACTTATAAGGCATGTTTTTTCACATGTTTGGCATCAAATTTGCTTACTTTAATTGTTGTCGGGGGAACCACTTTTTGAATAGCCTAAAAACATTACTAAAAAAATTGGCTAACAAGTTTTCTACATTAACAAAATCTACATATTTGCGTAAAATTTCTGACAGTTTTAAAAGTATGTCATCTTATATTGGACAAAAAATTGACACCAAGGTTCTACACCCGCTTGTTCAAAAATCTAAAACTTGGCAGATAAGAGAAAAATTAATCAAAATTTTACCAAAAAATATGGCAGCCACTCTGCCTCACCACCTAGATCTCATGAGCTTTCTAGAATGGATAAGTATGTCCTTTCAAAGACGCGGGTGGCGATTTTATATCAAATTACTTACCATATTTTTGTGTACTTTTTTCATCGCTGATCTAACAGCACTTTTAGTAGAAAAGTATATCCCAGAACCTCCCCCGGCGCGTCCAGTCAGATTTAGAGAAGAAACTAAAAAAACTAGAACCCTAGAAAGTTATCAGACTATTTTTTCTCGTAACTTATTTAATAGCCAGGGCCTGATTCCAGGTGATAACACAAGTGGGCCTTCAGATGCATCAGGTCCACCCGTAAGAACAATTCTGCCATTAAATTTAATTGGCACATTAATTTTAAAAGACGAACTAAGGTCTATTGCCACCATCGAAGATAAATCACAAAATATGGTTTTTCCAGTTAGAGTAGAAGATGAAATTCCGGCAAAAATAAAAGTGCTTAAAATCGAATCCAGACGTGTAACATTTGTAAATATTTTATCAGGACGCAAAGAGTTTGTAGAACTCCCCGATGATCCAGCATTGATGAATCCAAGAATTACCCTGGGAGGATCAAAGTCGACTGGACCCGGGATTGAGAAAGTGTCACCAAATCAATTTAACATTACACGTGCCGAGGTGGATAAAGCACTTGGAAATTTGAATGAAATTCTAACTCAGGCCAGATGTGTCCCAAATTTTGAGGGTGGAGTACCGGCTGGATATAAATGCTTCCAGATTGTGTCTGGAAGCATTTATGACAAACTTGGACTTCAAAATGATGATGTGATTATGAAAATTAATGGACAAGATATTACGGATCCAGCACAAGCATTTCAACATTTAGCGTCGTTGAAAGAAGCAAATCATTTTGAAATGCAAGTGAAACGTGGTGGAAAGCCTTTAAATTATACATATGAAATAAGATGAGGAATTCGTATATGAGAATATTAATTGTATGCAGTTTTCTGTTTATATGCCTACAAAGCTTTGCAGAAGATAAGAAAGGATTTGAATCTGGTGTAAAAACATTTTCAAACCCTAACTATAATGCATTTGCTGGAAACCAATCTGCTAAACCGCCAACTTTTTTTGATGATGAAGACGAAGCAGATTTTGATGACGAAGATTTTGCATCTCAACCGCAATCTCCAAGAGGTGTGACACCGCGTCCAAGTACTCCTAGCCCATATTCTGGATCCTCACCAAGCACAGGAAGTACTCAAAATTTATCAAAGTCTTCTAGTGGAATTTCGATGGGTGGCACCAATCAGCCTGGTGGCGTGGTCTCTGGAAAAGAAATTGAACCAATAAAAATAGATGATGAAACCGGACTTGGCCCAGGAGGAAAAGAGGTAGTTACTGATTTTAATTTTCCAGATGCTGATATTTTAGATATTGCTAAAACACTTGGAAAACTTACAGGTAAAAATTTTATCCTAGATAAAGACGTAAAAGGACGAATTTCAATTATTTCAAATTCTTCAATTACTGTTGGTGATGCTTGGAGAGCTTTTTTAACAGCTTTAGATATTAATAACTTTGCATTATTGCCATCCGGAAAATATATCCGAATTGCTCGGCAAAGAGATGCTAAGGATAAACAATTGAAAACTTATACAGGTGATTATTCGCCAGATACTGACGCCCTAATTACACGCGTAATACCACTAAAATATTTAAGCTCTGATGAAGTTGCACGAAATTTTAGAAGTTTCATGCCACCAAATGCCCGTATAGTTCCATATGAACAAACCAATACTCTTATTGTCACAGATACAGGCTCCAATATTGCAAAACTCACTAAACTTCTTGATGTATTAGATGTCGAAGGTTATGACGCCGGTATCGAAGTAATACCCGTAAAATATGCCTCGGCTTCTGAACTTTCAAAATTAATCGATACTCTGATCCCAGGAACTGCTCCAATTGGCGGTCAAGGAGGCGCACCCAGATTCGGAGGACCAGGTGGTAGATTTACGGCACGCCGAACCAAAGAAGGTGGCATTATCAATACCATTATTGCTGATGAGCGAACAAATACTTTGATTGTGCATGCAAACACTAAAGGCGCTGATCAAGTGCGCACTCTTGTATCAAAGCTTGATCAAAAATTGCCAGCTACTACTGGTGGAGGGAGAGTACAAGTAGTCTACTTACAATTTGCAGAAGCAGAAAAAATTGCCAATACAATAAATAGCCTTTCACAAGGACCTGGGAGATCTGGTCCCATAGGTCTTGGTGGCGGAGGGACTGGAATAAACCCTGTACAATCAAATTTATTTGAAGGAAGTATCAAGGTTGCTCCAGATGCGGCAACGAACTCTTTAGTAATTACAGCTTCTCCACAGGATTTTATTACAATTCAAAGAGTGATCAATAAACTCGATATTCCACGCGATCAGGTTTATGCAGAAGTTGTAATTATGGAAGTTAACTTAAACCGAGATTTTCAATATGGGATGAATATTGCTAGTCCGGGTGCTGCTATACCTATTTCGTTTACTACAAGCAATGACTTAGCAGAGATTATTTCGAACCCACTTGGCATGAAAGGAGCAGTAATTAAATATGGCACGTCAGCTACGACTTCAATTCCTATTGGAAACACTAATTTTAACGTTCCAAATGTATTGGCACTTATAAAAGCTATCCAAACAAAATCCAATGGCAATATATTAGCAACTCCCCAGATCATAGCATTAGATAATTCAGAAGCTACTTTTGAGACGGCAGAAAAAATCCCAGTGCTCACAACTACAGCAGTTAGTGGAGCTGTTGCTCAGTCTACCTCTAAAGAAAGTGTTTCGCTTTCTATTACCTTGAAACCACAAATCAATAAACTTGCAAATATTGTAAAGCTAGATATTACAGCAAAGCTAGCCGATATCAGCGCGAGAGAATTACCCGCTCAAGTGCAAAACCTGGCATTAGCGACATTGGAGAGAAATATTAAAACATCTGTTGTTGTTTCCGATAAAGATACTATTGTTTTAGGTGGTTTGATTAGGGATAATACAAGTGATATTGTTTCAAAGATCCCAATTTTAGGGGATATTCCGCTTTTAGGTTGGTTATTTCGCTCAAAGAAAACACAATCTGTAAAAACTAATATGCTTATTTTTATTACTCCAAATATTATTCGACAAGCAGATCATATTCGTGCAGTTTTAGATAAGAAATTAAAAGAACGCGATGAATTTTTGGAAGCTAATACCGGTGGTTCGGATCCACAAAGTAAATACCGTGACAATATAATCAAAACACTTCCAGATGTTGAAGAGCTCAAATCAAAAGTAAGAAAAACAATTCCAATTGATGAGGATGTGATCGAAACACAACCAGAACAAAAACCTCAATCAGCTCTGCCGAAATCAACATTACCTCAACAATCTGTATCACAAATACAACCACCAATGTCACAAGTCCAGCCACTCGTGCCACAACCAGTACAGCCCATTGACTCTGGTGCACACTTACAGGAGAGCTTGCCTATTGGCTCTGGTGACCAGCCTCAAACAGGAACACAGCCAGTTCCAGTAGCACAACCCGGACCAATAGCACAAACAGCTCCAGTAGCACAACCAGCGCCAGCACCACAACCTACCGCAGGAGTACGCTCACAATGACCGAAGCGCCATCACCAACTCCACAAAAGGGGCCTATTAAAATTGGACAACTCCTGATCAAGCATACTTCTTTGACTCCGGAACAACTAGAAGAGGCTCTGGAAATACAAAAAAAAGAAGGAGGAATGCTAGGTGAAGTTTTAATTCGTAAAAATTTTATTCTTCCACATGAACTGATGAAAGCTCTATGTTTGCAATTAGGTTTAGTTTTTATTGAAGATTTAAAGCCAAATGAAATAGATCCGGCACTAATAAAAAATATTCCAATTAATTATGCAAAAACAAGAGAGATGATACCTTTAAAAATCGAAGACACTCCTAAAGGCGATGTTTTATCTATTGCAGTGAGTGATCCATTCAGTAATACCATTGTGGATGATATGCATGTACTTACTGGTAAGCCTATTAAGTCAGTAGTGAGCACCAGTATGCGCATCCAAGACGCTATTAACCGCGTGTATGAGAGATCAAGTGGAAATCTGGTCGAAAAAATAGAAGGCCAATTCGAAGACGAAACCTATGATCTCGAAGGTCCTATTGATATTTTAGAAGCCACTGAAGATGACGCTCCTGTCATTAAGTTTGTCAACTCGCTTATCTTTAGAGCAGTGAAAGAAAAAGCTTCAGATATTCATATTGAACCATTTGAAAAAGAATTTGTTGTCCGCTTTCGTGTAGATGGTGTGCTATATGATATTATTAGACAGCCTAAAAAAGCACATGCCGCTATTACTTCTCGTATCAAAGTTATGGGAGTTTTAGATATTGCTGAAAAGAGACTTCCTCAAGATGGAAGAATTAAAATTAAAATAGCCGGAAAAGACGTAGACATGAGACTTTCTACCGTACCAACCCACTTTGGTGAGCGTGTCGTTCTGCGTATTTTAGAGCAAAGCGGTTCACCATTAGACTTAGAACAACTTGGATTTTCCGAAAAAAACGTTAAGATGATTCATAAACTCATTTTTAGAAAATATGGCATTTTTTTGGTAACAGGACCAACTGGAAGCGGAAAATCAACAACACTTTCGTCTTG
>JACRAO010000095.1 GCA_016213345.1 Bdellovibrio sp.
AAACTTACGATGGGTCTCTGATTTTCAGGATCAAAAGCTACTACAGCGTCTTGTAAATCATTGCCAGTGACATCAACTTTTGATTTTAACAGATAAGGCCTTCTGTGCATTTGGCCCAGATCACCTTCTTCACGCATTTCATCTAAAGTCCGTGAGCGTTCAAATGCAATCTCAGTATCTTGAGGGATTTTGCTCTTTACCAGGTCATTAATTTTTTGAACATATTCAGAAAATTTTTGTCCTTCTTTGTACAAAATATTGTTTTCTTTTGTGACATCAGCTACCAGTTTCGCCACTTGGCCAGGAGTCATGCTTTTATCATCTGCAATTTTGAACTCTAATTTTGCAGTTCTACCAATAAGCTGTTTTGCACGATCTACTTCTTTGATGCCCGGCAGTTCTACAACTACTCTATCTAAACCTTGAGAAGCAATTGCAGGCTCTGTTACACCAAATTCGTCTATGCGATTGCGAATAACCTGAATACTTTGATTTACGGTTCGCTCTCTAATGTCATTTCTCTGTTCCCGTGTGAGACCAAGTTTTAATTTTCCAGCCTGATCACCCACTAGGCGCAAAATCGTAAATTCTTTTTTGATTATTTTATAAACTGCATCTCTTTGAGCAGGATCAAACTCCAAAAGAATCATCGGATCACCGGGATCATCGACTGGAGCACCTTCATGTTGAACTTTAACAGATTTGAGGATTATGTTTTTTTCTTTGAAACTTGCACTTATTACTTCAACTTGTCGATCTACAATGTCTTTGTAGACCTTGTTAAAATCCACTCCTAACACCAAGTATAAACCTCCCTGAAGGTCCAATCCTAAATTAATTTTCTTCTTAAATGGAAATTTGGTTTTTTCTAAATCCAAACGCGCAAGCGTTGGAAAAACATAAACTATAGAAAGCCCAACAAAAAACAAAAGCAAACACAGTTTGCCCCACCAGTTGCGAGTCATAATAAAAGCTCCTTATGGTATTTATGCACCGAGTTCTTTAATAGATTGTCCCTTAATTACTTGTGCCACTTGGCTTTTTAGCATTTTAATTTTTACATCATCAGCAATTTCAACTGTAACAAATTTATCTGCTATTCCAGTAATTTTGCCTAAAATCCCTGAATTAGTTAAAACCTGATCCCCTTGTGACATAGAACTTATCATGCTTTGTTGTTCTTTTGCTTTTTTTTGTTGAGGACGAATCATCAAAAAATAAATAACCCCAAACATTAAAACAAAAGGAAAAATCATAGCTCCAAACCCAGGCTGTTGCGCAGTTGGAGCAGCCTGAGGTGCACTCTGAATGGGAGCAGACCCAGCAGGCACCGGGGGGGTATCAGCAAAAAGAAACGGTATGTAACACAAACAAAAAACAATAAACATTAAAGCTAACTTATTGTAATAACTTAAGTTTTTCAAAAAACACCTCCAAATATGGTTTGTCGACGATTTTTAACTTACTTAAAGAATCTCACTTTGTAAATCCTTTAAACCGAGATTTTGCATTTAAAACCTACTGCAATCTTCGAGCACGCGCTGCTGGCGCCGCATATCGGAGATTGCAGTAGGTTTTAAATACAAATTCTCGGTTAAAGCAATTGGTAGCTATAAAAATCTCTTACAAAATCCTCAAACCGGTCTTCTAAAATAGCTTTTCTTAGGTTTTGCATGAGACTTAAGTAAAAAGTCAAATTATGTATTGTATTTAGTCGTGCTGAAAGCACATCCCCGCACATAAATAAATGCCTAAGGTAGGCCTTAGAAAACTGCGCACAAGCTTCGCACGTACATTTTGGATCTAAGGAAGAAGAGTCGTCTTTATATTTTGCATTTTTAATATTTATTTTGCCCTGACTTGTAAAAAGTCCGCCGTTTCTTGCGTTTCGTGTGGGCATTACACAATCAAAAATATCAATCCCGGCTCTCACACACTCAATGATATCTTCTGGCCTTCCGACCCCCATCAAATATTTAGGCTTATTTTCTGGCAACAAAGATGCTGAAAAAGAAG
>JACRAO010000096.1 GCA_016213345.1 Bdellovibrio sp.
CCAACTGATATATATGGACAAGTTCATCCAGAAGAAATAGCGAAAGCTATTACAAATAAAACTATTTTAGTTTCAATAATGTTTGCAAACAATGAAATTGGAACGATTAATCCTATTTTAGAAATAGGAAAAATTTGTAAAGAGCGAGGAGTTTTGTTTCACACAGATGCTGTACAAGCTGTTGGTAAAGTCCCAATTGATGTACAAAGTATGGGTATTGATTTACTTTCGTTATCTGCACATAAAATTTATGGCCCAAAAGGGGTTGGTGCGCTTTATATACGTAGAAAAAATCCAAGAGTTAGGCTTAGTCCTATTATTTTTGGAGGCGGGCACGAGCGTGGAGTTCGTTCTGGGACTCTAAATGTTGCAGGTATTGTTGGATTTGGTAAAGCCTGTGAAATTGTACAAAAAAATATGCCACAAGAGAGCGCAAGGTTAAAACAACTGCGAGACAAACTTTGGGACGGAATAAAAAATGGATTAGATGAGGTTTATCTAAATGGACACCCAGTTGATCGACTCCCCAATAATCTCAATATAAGCTTTGCTTATATCGAGGGAGAAGCGCTTATGATGGGGATGAAAGAAATTGCAGTTTCTAGCGGTTCTGCTTGTACATCTGCTAGTCTTGAGCCTTCTTATGTTCTAAAAAATATTGGAGTTGGCGAGGATTTGGTACATACAAGTATTAGATTTAGCGTTGGACGCTTTACAACAGACGAAGAAATAGATTATACAATAACCAAGGTTATCGAAACTGCCAAGAAACTTCGAGAACTTTCGCCTCTTTATGAAATGGCTAAAGAGGGCATAAATCTCAAGACCATTGATTGGACCGCACACTGATAGAGGAGGTTAACTTATGTCTTATAAACAAAAAGTTCTAGATCATTACGAAAATCCTCGAAACGTTGGTTCTATGGATAAAAATGCTTTGAATGTAGGTACAGGACTGGTTGGCGCTCCCGAGTGTGGTGATGTTATGAAACTGCAAGTTGAGATTGATGAGTTAACTGGCACTATTAAAGACGCAAAATTTAAAACCTTTGGTTGTGGTAGCGCTATTGCTAGTTCATCCTTAGTAACTGAATGGATAAAAGGGAAGTCGCTCGAAGAAGCCATGAGCATCAGGAATACGCAAATTGTTCAAGAGCTTTCTTTGCCTCCAATTAAAATTCATTGCTCTGTTTTAGCCGAAGATGCAATAAAATTAGCTATTAGAGATTATTTAAATAAAAAATCTAAAAATTCACATTTAAATAAGGAGGATAGTAAAATATGATTCAGGTCACAGAGAAAGCCATTAATGAAATCAAGCGGATACTGTCAAATGACCCTACTACTAATGGATCTCATTTGAGAGTTATGGTAACAGGTGGTGGATGTTCGGGTATGAGCTATAAATTAGGTTTTGAGAAAGAGTTACCTGCACAGACAGATAAAGTTTTCGAGAAGGAAGGTATTAAAATTTTAGTAGATGCTAAATCTTTTCTTTACCTGTCTGGAACAGAGCTTGATTTTACAGATGGCTTAAGTGGAACAGGATTTGTTTTTAAAAATCCCAATGCAAAGCGCACGTGTGGCTGTGGATCAAGTTTTTCTGTATAAATGTAGTTTTCACCAGTGTTTAAAAACAAAGATTATTTTAATATTTTTGGATTAGAAAAAAAATTTAAAATTGATTTCAATCACGTTGAATCAAAATACTATGAGTTATGTAAAGTTTTGCATCCGGATCGTTTCGTACAATCGGGAGAGGAAGTTTTGAAAATAGCACACGAAAGAATGAGTTTTTTAAATTTAGCTTTTCAGGTTTTGAAGGACAAAGATAAAAGAAGAAATTATTTACTAAAATTACATGGGATTTATCCTGATTTAAATCAAAAAGATAGCTTACATGAAGTGCCATTAGAACTAACCGAAGCGTGGTTCGAGTTGCAGGATCTTTTGTTAGAAAATCCAACTCA
>JACRAO010000098.1 GCA_016213345.1 Bdellovibrio sp.
GTGAGTGTTAATGTATCAGCTTGTTTTTTCAGGGCTGCAATTATTTTTGGATGGCGGTGGCCTTGGTTTAAGGCAGAATAAGAACTTAAACAATCTAAATATTTTTTACCCTCTACATCCCAAACCCAAACGCCTTCGCCCTTGGTGAGTACGATGGGTAATGGAAAGTAGTTCTTAGCGCTGTATTGGTCTACGGTTTCTATGTGTTCGTGAGTATTCATGGTAACCAATTATCTCTCCTAAATTATGCAAAAAATCAACGAATAAGATAACGCACCTTGATGATGTAATATATTAAAAACTGTTGTTTATACAAAAAAGTCAGTTACACTCTCTTCTAAAACCGAGATTTAAAAGGGGGACTTATGAGAAAACAATTAGGGATTGTGATTTTATTATTTTTTGCAATAACAAGCACCTTGGCATGTTTAGCTACGGAACAAAAAAATGTGATTTTAGTCACGTTTGATGGAGTGAGGTGGAAAGAAGTTTTTTACGGGATTGATTCGAAAATAAGCGGTGGGAAATCTGGAAATATTTTTTATTATCTTTGGGCAGATTTAGATTTAAAAGGAATAACTTTAGGAAATCGTTATTTAGGTACCGAGGTCAAAGTCACTGGTCCTACTGCTGTGAGTTTGCCTACTTATCAAAATATTATGCTTGGCAGGGTGCAGCTCAGTTGTCTTAAGAATGAGTGTGATCGCATAAAAGAAGAAACCTTGCCTGAAAGAATTAAACGAGAGCTAAATCTAAATCCGTTAGAAGTAGCCACGATAGCCTCTTGGGATGCTATACCGCGCGCCGTAGAGCATATCGAAGGCTCGACTTTTGTAAATGCAGGTATACAGCCAATTACAGATGGCACGGATGACCCAGATCTGATTAGACTAAACGAAGCTCAACAAAAAGACCCGCCCACTCAATGGCATTGGGCAAGATTGGATAAACACACAATGGCTCAAGCCCTTAGGTACTTGAAAGTTCATAAACCTCGTTTTCTTTTTGTGTCACTAAATGACACTGACGAATGGGGGCATCTTGGCAAATATGAAGAATATGTAGAAACTTTAAAGTCATATGACATTTGGCTTAAAGAACTTTCAGATACCTTAGAACAAATGGGAGAATATGGAAAAAACACCACCTTGATTGTCACCACAGATCACGGAAGAGGTGAGGGGGATGACTGGAAACACCATGCAGCAAGCATAGCTGACTCAATGTATATTTGGATTTATGGGCAGAGTCCTTATACAAGGGGACGAGATACCAGGGTTAATATTGGAGATGGTCTCATTAGTTGGCTTTTTTCAAGGCCATATTCTCATATTGACCTTCGGCCTACGCTTGAAGTAAGTATTGGTCTTAAGCCTATTTCGTGTTTCAGTTGCGGAAGGGTGATTAAAGAAATAACTGGTGAGTAGTTACAAATTATGATTTTCACGCGCATCAAGCGATTTTTCATCGGAGAACCATTATCCAATCAAGCAGCTTCTGGAGAAAAGCTTTCTAAGAAAAGAGCCTTGGCGATTTTATCTTCTGATGCTCTTTCTTCTGTAGCATATGCAACAGAAGAAATGCTAATTCCTCTGTTGCTAATTTCGATGGCTGCAATGACGTGGTCCATTCCGGTGGCTATTGCTATAGCGACTCTCCTAGTTATTGTAACTGTCTCATATCGGCAAACAATTGAGGCTTATCCCAACGGGGGTGGGGCTTACATAGTTGCTAGAGAAAATTTGGGTATTTTTCCTGGTTTAATTGCAGGAGCTTCGCTGTTAATTGATTATATTTTAACAGTAGCTGTGTCTGTAGCGGCTGGTGTTGCAGCCCTGACTTCTGCTTTTCCTGCTCTAACAACACATCAGGTGGCAATAAGTATTGTTATTGTTTTGCTGATTATGGTCATGAATCTAAGAGGTATTCGCGAATCTTCGACTGTTTTTTCCGTGCCAACGTATTTTTTTATATTTTCACTATTAACTTTGATTGTATGGGGCGGTTGGAAAATTTTTACTGGAGAAGCCCCAATGGTTGCTCCACTGATTCATGAAACCTATCCTGAAATTTCGATTTTTTTAGTATTTAAAGCCTTTTCGTCTGGTTGTGCTGCTTTAACAGGAATCGAAGCGATTTCTAATGGCGTTACTGCTTTTAGGCCACCAGAGGCAAAAAATGCTAAAGCAACTATGGCTTGGATGTCTTTTATTTTAGCTGGGTTGTTTTTAGGTGTTACTTTACTTGTTCATGTTTATGGGATTCATCCAGTTGTTGAGGGACCTCATGAAACCGTTGTATCTTTGCTTGCAAAATCTGTTTTTGGTACTAATTTTTTCTATTATGCTATTCAATTTTCTACAACCATGATCTTGGTTTTAGCTGCTAATACGAGCTATACGGGATTTCCAATTTTAGCGTCTCTACTTGCAAAAGATAGATTTTTGCCCAGGCAGCTTGCGAATATAGGAGACAAGCTTGTTTTTTCTAATGGCATTATGGGCTTAAGTTTTGTAGCGATTTTTCTATTAATTTTCTTTCAGGCAAGTACACATCGTTTAATTCCTCTTTATGCTATTGGGGTGTTTTTATCTTTTACACTTTCTCAAGCTGGTATGGTGGTTCATCACTTTCGTGGCAAAAGACCTGGTTGGTTAAGAGCTCTAGTCTTTAATGGTATAGGTGCTACAGCTACTTTAATAGTTTTATTAGTGATAAGTA
>JACRAO010000099.1 GCA_016213345.1 Bdellovibrio sp.
CCTTTCTGTAAAAATTTTTTGAAAGTCTCCAAATCACTTTTATAGCCGTTTACCGTGTGTATAGACTTAGCAGTCCCCTCCAAGTAACCCAAAAAGCTCTTTAAAGCATAAGAAAAATTTGTTGTATTTTTTAAAGGCTTTTGTTGACAGTCTGCCATAAAACAGAATATTACTATTAGAGTTTTTAAACTTCAACCTAAAGGGGGTATATTATGAAGATTTTAAATTTGTTTTTAGCAGCTGCTATATTGTCCCTAAGCGTTATTAGCTATAGTGACTCAAACGAAATTTTAATTGGCGAAGTCGGCTCTCTAACCGGCAACGAAGCAACGTTTGGCACTTCTACACATAACGGTATTGACCTTGCGTTTCGTGAAGTGAATAAAAAAGGTGGCGTAAATGGTAGAATGCTGAAGCTGCTTACTTTGGATGACCAAGGCAAGCCAGAAGAAGCTGCTTTAGCGGTAAAGAAACTCATTACTCAAACCAAAGTTACTGCTGTATTAGGAGAAGTAGCTAGCTCCAGAAGCCTTGCTATGGCTCCGATCGCACAGCGATACAAAGTTACAATGCTCTCGCCATCATCTACAAACCCTAAAGTCACTCAGCTAGGAGATTATATTTTTCGAGTTTGTTTTATCGATCCTTTTCAGGGACATGTAATGGCAAAATTTGCACTTGATACCCTGAAAGCAAAGAAAGTAGCAATCTTAAGAGATGTTAAAAATGACTATAGCGTAGGACTAGCAAATTTCTTTACAGACACCTTCAAAAAAAATGGAGGAACGGTTTTAGTTGACCAAAGCTATAGTGCTGGAGACATTGATTTCAAATCTCAGCTAACAGCTATACGTGCCAAAAATCCAGAAGCTATTTTTATTCCAGGTTACTACACTGAGGTAGGTCTTATTGCCCGCCAAGCCAGAGAACTGGGGATCAAAGTACCACTTTTAGGTGGTGACGGTTGGGATTCACCAAAACTTAAGGAAATTGGGGGCTCAGCAATCGAAAACTCATATTTTTCTAATCACTACTCCGAAGAAGACAAATCACCTCAAGTTGTTGAGTTTATTAAAAATTATAAAGAGGTTTACGGATCTGTGCCAGACGGGCTTGCTGCTATGGGTTATGACGCTGCAAAAGTTTTAA